>CAXTFS010000118.1:0-9444 GCA_964243395.1 uncultured Acidobacteriaceae bacterium
GTGCCATTGCTCGTGTCACCCTGGAGCGCGGCCCGGCCATGCTGCAGTGGATGCTCGATCCGCGCCTGGTGCGCGCGCTTTACGACACGTCGACAAAGAGCTCGCGACGGAAGATCTCACGGAAGTAGGCCGCTTCCTTTTTCACCGACCAGACCTCCAGCTCCGCTCCGCCACGCGACGGCTGTAACTGCACAGCGACGCGCTTCGGGTACACCAGCGTCCGGACCTTCATGCCGGCCAGTCGCTCCCCGTGGATCGCCTGCGCCAGACGGAGCAACACCACCGCCCGCTTCACATGGGTGTGCTCCTCTACGGGGATCAGGCGCATGGGACGGTCCATCAGTTGCGGCCGGCTTTTGCCCAGGTAGCGGCTGATCGCGGCCACAATCGCGCGCTGCGTCACAGAGAAGCCGAAGATCTCGGAGTTCGCAATGATGTAGTGGGTGTGGCGATGATGGCCCTGGTGGTTCATGAACTTGCCGGTGTCGCGCATCATTGCGGCGGCGCCGAGCCAGAGCCTGTACTCCGCGGGCAGCTCATGGACACGCCCCATGGCATCGAACAGGGCCTCTGCCTGCTTGCGCACCGGTTCGGCCTTCCCGGGGTCGACGCGGTAACGCCGGCATACCTCCAGCACGCCCTCCCAGCGCTCCGACTCCATGGTGCGGTGCACGCTGGCGCGGGTGTCGGCGTCCGCCAGCATCTGCGCCAGCACACCGTCACGCAGTCCCAGAGGAGAGTAGCGGAAGCCGGGCAGACCCGTGCGCTCCAAAAGCGCAGCGTACACCTGCGCACCACCCACAATGATCTCCGACCTGCGCGGGCCGATGCCGGCGACGGCTGCCCGCTGCGCGTTGTTCATGCGCAGCAAGCGCTCCGCAAGCCTGCGCACCGATCCGGTGGTCGCTTTCAGCACCACAGGCACGGGGGTGCGCTTGCCACGAATGGCCTTGGAGGCGTGCTTCTCCACCGCGCCTTCCGCCGGCAAGGAGTTGCTCGCCTCAGCCAGCGCGGCGGCGGTACCGGAGGTGGCGATCACGACATCTACCTTGGGCTTGCCCAGCTTGCGATCCACGCGCGTCAGTTCGCGGTCGATGAACTGCCGCAGCCGCCCGATGTCCTCCTTGGAGGGCGGATCGGAACGCAGGAACTCCTGCTGCAGGCGCACGGCGCCCAGGGGCAGGCTCATCATCTCCTGGATGCGCCCGGCATCGGATAGTGTGATCTCGCAGGAGCCGCCGCCCAGATCCACCAGCAGGCAGCGGCGCCTCGCCGTGGGCTCGTGCGCCATGACACCCAGATGGATCAGGCGACCCTCCTCCAGGCCGCTGATGATCTCCAAGTTCCATCCCGTTGCCGACTGAACCCGGGCAGAAAACGCTTCGGCATTCAACGCGTCGCGGGTTGCGCTTGTGGCCACGACGCGAACGCGGTCCACCACATGCGTTTGCACCGCCTTGTGAAACCGCTTAAGCGCTTTGATCGTGTTCGCCATCGCCTCAGGTGAGATCACGCCGGTTTGAAACACGCTCTCGCCGAGCCGCGTTACCTCGCGGTCTTCATGCAGCGTTCGCAGTTGATGTTGCTGCACGGAGGCGATTGCCAGACGGCAGGAGTTGGATCCGATGTCGATCGCCGCAAAGGTGGGCATGGGTCGGCTGGTCTCTCCGTTGGCGAACCTGCGCCACGGATAAGATACATCGCTCGTCCGGCGTCTTGATGGCCGGACGTTCCGACGCAAGTCGCCGGGTCCGGTTGCTACTCTTTAGTTGAGGCCTCACCCGCACCCGATGTCGCTCCGTTCCCCTCGCAACTCGCCGTTAACTTCCTCCGGAGCGCACAGCGGATGGCAGCTCGGCTTTGTTGTGCTTCTGTGGTCTGTGATCTATCTCCTGTCGGCATCGACACCCACGCTGCTCGACGACGCCGACGCCACCCATGCCCAGGCCGCGCAGGCCATGCTGCGGACCGGCGACTGGGTCACCCTGCACGTGAACGGCATCCGCTACCTCGAGAAACCACCGCTGCCCTACTGGATCACCGCGTGCAGTTTACAGATCTTCGGGAACAACAGCTTCGCCGTCCATCTCCCGCTTGCGCTTACCGTGGGCGGTCTGGCTGCCCTGGCCTGGGTTTGGGGACGACAGGCGTTTGGTGAGCGCGCCGGCTTCTATGCGGCTGCTATGCTGCTCACCGCGACCGGAACTTTTCTGTTCACGCGCATCTTCATCCCGGATGCGCTCCTGTCGCTCTTCCTGGCCCTCACGCTGTACGCCGCCCTGCGTGCGCTTGCTGAAGGTCCTGCCAACACACGTGCTTGGGCCGCCGCCGGCTGGTCTGCGCTGGCCGCCGCCGTTCTCACCAAGGGACTGGTCGCGCTCGTTCTTGCACTGGGGGCTATTGGTCTCTATCTCTGGATCTCCGGCGAGCGGCGCCGCTGGCATCAGCTGCATCCCGTTTTGGGCACTTGCCTTTTGCTGGCGCTTGCGGGGCCCTGGCACGTCCTGGCGGGCCTGCGGAACCGCGGCGGCGCGGGGGGCCACGGGTTCTTCTGGTTCTACTTCGTTAACGAGCACTTATTGCGCTTTCTGGGCCGGCGCTCGCCACCCGACTACAACAAGCTCCCCTCGGCGCTCTTCTGGTCACTGCATCTGGTGTGGCTGTTTCCGTGGAGCCTGCTGCTACCCGCGGCTGCCATCCTGGCATGGCACAAGCGGCACCTTCTAGCAGTTCGTCAGCTGAACAACCAAGCCAGCTTTGCCGGTCGCAGCGCTACCCTGCTCCTCATCTTTGCGGCGCTTGTTCTCGTCTTCTTCAGCCTCTCGACAAATCAGGAGTACTACACCTTTCCCGTCTATCTGCCCGTTCTTCTTCTTGTTGGCGCAACAATCAGCCGGGTCGAGCTTAAAGCTGACCCAGGACCGCTTGGTTCTCTGCAGCGGCGCACGCTGATCGGCGGCCACATCGGGCTGGTTTGCGTGGGAACGCTGGCGGCGGGCGCGCTCGGCTACGGTCTGTGGACCTCACGCCAGCTTGCCGCGGCGACCGACATCGGAGTTCTGCTGGCGCATCGCGGTGTGGGAAACTACACGCTCTCCATGTCGCACTTCTTCGACCTCACTGGACCGTCGTTTTCTGCGCTGCGCTCCTCCGCGGTGATTGCCTGCTGCGCGCTTGGGGCTGGCCCGCTGCTCGCGCTGGGGCTGCGCCGGCGTGCGCTGCATGCGGCGGCCACGATCACCATCATGGGCATGGCAGCTATGTTCTTTGTCGCAGCTCACCTGGCCCTCAACCGCTTTGCCCCCCTGCTGTCCTCTGGAGAGTTTGCACGCGCAATCGCGAAGCTTGAGACCGATGGTGAGGCCGCTCCCAACAGCGAGGTGCTGCTCTTCGGCGATCAGGCGCTTGGCTCCTCCATCCCGTTCTACCTGGAGCACCGTGTTCTGCTTGTCGACGGCCGCAGCACGTCCATGCTGTTCGGCAGCACCTTTCCCGATGCACCGCCGGTCTTTATCACGCACGGGGAGCTGCTGGCGAGCTGGGGAACGGGGCCGCGCAAGCTCCTGTTTGTTCCGATGGAGCATCGCGCAGAGGTGGATGCGTTGCTGGGACCGCGCCAGATCCCCGTATACGAAAAGGGAGGCAAGGCTCTGGTCACAGATCGGCCTCTCGGTGCGATCAGCGCGCCTCCGTCACAGCACGCAACACCACAACCTGCGGCGGGTTGGGATCACCGCTCGTGAACCGGCATGCTGGGGATTCGGTCTCCCGAAAGGGTCCAAGGCGATGGCGATGGTCATCGCTCGTTCTGATCTCACTGCCGTGGATCATCCTGCAGCTCGGCGGTCTGTTTTCTCCCGGCCTGCTGGACGATGTGGACTCGGTCTACCTCGAGATCGCACGTGAGATGCTGCAGCGCCACGACTTCGTCACACCCACGATCGATGGCATTCGCTTCTTCGATAAACCGCCGCTGATGTATTGGATGGCTGCCGGTTCCATGTGGCTGTTCGGCGTGCACGACTGGGCTGCACGCTTACCCCTGGCACTTGGCGTGCTCTGCCTGCTGATCGCGGTGTATGCCCTGGGCATACGGCTGTATGCGGAAGTCTCCCCGGAGGCGAGACCCGATCGCGGCGGTCTGTATGCGGCACTGGCTGTCGGCGTGTCGATCGGCCCGTACCTTTACACGCGTTTTTACATCCCGGACATCCTCGTCGGTCTGTGGATGACGCTTGCCGTTCACTGTCTGCTGCTCGCTCTTGAACGCGTGGAGCAGGCTCGATCTGCACTTTGGCCCAGCGTCGGCTTTGCCGCTGTAACTGCGCTGAATGTGCTGACCAAGGGTCTGATCGGGCTTGTCTTTCCGATCGGCTTTGCCCTGCTGTATCTGCTCTGGACGCGCCGCCTCAACGCCTTACGGCGGTTGCACCTCGTCCTTGCCACGCTTGTCTTTGCACTCATCGCAGCACCTTGGCACATCCTCGCCGCTTTGCGTAATCCGCCAGTACCTATGCCGGCCGGAGCAGGTCTACCCGCACGCGCCGGGTGGGCATGGTTCTACCTGTACAACGAGCACGTCGCCCGCTTTCTGCAGCGCCGCATCCCGCACGACTATGGGCAGGTGCCGGTGCCGCTCTTCTGGCTCCTGTTACTACTGTGGCTGCTGCCCTGGACTGCCTTTGTGCCGGCGGCGGTGCTCGACGCGGTGCGCGCGTTGCGTCAGAGCCATGACGACCGAGCAGCCATCGGGAAGCATGCAGCCGAGCTGACGCCGCATGCTGCGGAAGCCGCTCGCTCGCTGCTCCTTTGGGCCGGGCTCATTCTGGGCTTCTTCACCCTGTCGTCGCGTCAGGAGTACTACCATTTGCCCGCGCTACCAGCGTTAGCCTTGCTCGTCGGCGGCCTGCTTGCGAGCGCTGATCGCGGCGTGATGCTGGAGGATGGGCGAAGCTCCGCCAGTCGCGCGCGGCGCCAGTCTCTGACCGCTGCGCTCTGGTTCCTGGTGCCACTCGGCGTGCTGCTGTTCGGCCTATGCGGCTACTTCGCCATAACGGCTCCGCGACCTGCGCCGGGCGCGACGCTGAGCTCCCTGCTGAGCTCCAATCCTGACCTGTACAACCTGTCGCTCGGGCATGTCTTCGACCTGACCGGGCGCGCCATGGGCCTGTTCCGCGGACCCTTGATCGCCGTTGCGCTCGGCATGCTTTGCCTTGGGCCGGGGTCCTACCTGCTGCGCCGCAATGGAAGCCGCTTCGCCGCGAATCTGCTGCTGGCAGGAGCGATGACGGTGGTGCTGCTGGGCGCGCACGAGGGGCTGGTGCGCTTCTATCCCATCCTCGGCTCAAAGGACCTTGCGCTCGCCATTGACGCGCAACGGCACAGCCATGACGCCATCGCCATCGACGGCGAACTGACCGCCGGCTCCACGTTGCTCTTCTACACCAAGCAGCCCGTGCTGCTGGTCAATGGACGCGTGAACGGTCCGTGGTTCGGCAGCTTCTGGCCTGACGCGCCCCATATCTTTCTCGACGACTCGGGCCTGAATCAACTGTGGGCGGGATCGCGCCGCGTCTTCCTGCTGACCTACCACCCGGGTCAACGTGGCGCCGGGTTGGCGCGCTATGGCGCCGTGGTCACTGTGGCGTCGTCAGGGGGCAAGACGGTGCTGTCGAATCACTGAAGCACCCCAAACGTTGGGCACGCCGCCTAGCGCAGTTGCTCCGCGATCTGCTCTGGCGACTCCACGCGACCACCCTGCTTCAGGCGGTACACCCGGCCGCGATAGTAGAAGTTCTCGCCAAAATAGCTGCCAACCCAAAGCACGCTTCCCAGCAGATCCCGCAGCGGGTACAGCACAGCGCCCTTCGGCCACTCAGGATCGCCGAGCACGATCAAGATGGTGCTGGCCTGCAGCCACCGGTTTGCAGCCGATCCAAGCAGCCAAAGCAGGCCAAGTCCCGCGCGTCCGCTCAGCAGTCCCCAAAAGAGTCCCAGCAACCCAAACGGCATGGAGAAGGTGAGCCCGCTGCCCAGGTGTCCCCAGGGTCGCGAGCGGCGCGTGCTCTGCATCCATCGTAGCTGGTTGCGGAAGCTCAGCCAGAACGGCGAATCCTGCACCATCAAGCGGATCACGTGTGTGGCCAGCAAAACGCCGGTGCCCTGCTCCGCCAGACGGTTGCCGAGCACGAAGTCGTCAGCATAAAACTGCCCCAGTTCACTGAAGCCGCCCACCGCCTGGAAGCTCTTCCGCCGCACCGCCATCGTGGCGCCCAGGGCAAACTTGCTGCCACCCTCGATCATGTTGGCCACCAGCACGCCGGAGCTCATCTCCACGCTCTTGCCGACAGCATCAAGCTGCGAGGCAAGCCCCGCACCGGGGTGCGCCGTGCCGAGGTACAGGCAGGAAGCCAGACCAACATGCGGATCGGCAAGGTACTGCACCATGCGCCGCAGGTATTGCGGCTCCACGCGCACGTCCGCATCACTGGTGATGTAGTCATCGTTGCGCGCAACCGAATCCAGCTTCGCGAGCGAGAACACCTTTGCATTATGAAAGCGCGGGATGGGTTCACCGCAGGTAACGTATTGCGCCGAAACACCCGGGTAGCGCGCACCCACAGCGCGAGCGAGCTGCAGACCCTCATCGCTGTCCTGGCGCGCACAAAAGAGCAGCTCAAAGTCTGGGTAGTCCTGCTCGAAGAAGGTCTCGAGATTGCGCTCCATGCCGGGTTCGGTCCCGTGGAGCGGCTTCAACATGCTGACGGGTGGCAGGTAGTTTGCCGGGGTTCGCTGCTCACGCCGTCTGCGCAAGCCAAACCGGATGCCGGCAACGACCACCATGCCGCAATAGATCGTGGAGGTCACGGTGCCGGTGACCGCTACCCAGAAAATGCCTCGTCGAAAGATGCCCATAGGAGTTCAGCGATCAAGCCATCGCACGGATTACACTCGGGCGTCGCGCTTTCCCAGTCTAGATCACGTCGCCTGCCGTCCGCGCCATCGAACGCAAACATGCGCTTTGCTATGGCAAGCCGTCCCGCTACTTCGCCCGTGTTGCTACTTCACTTGTTTTGCTATTTCAATTGTTTTGCTACTTCACTTTCGATCGGCTCTTGACGACGCCGGGCTCACGTACCGGCATCACTACCGGGCGTCGCATCGGGACCAGCCCAGGCTCCGATTTCGGCTGCGCTGCCTGCATGCGCGTCAGCATCTCCGTCCGGACATACTCAACAAAGCCCTGCATCTGCCGGTTCATCTCCTCCATCCGCTCACGCATCTGCAGCACGATGGCGATGCCGGCGATGTTGACGCCAAGATCGCGGGCGAGGTTGAGGATGAATTCCAGACGCTCCAGGTCCTCATCGGTGTAGAGGCGCGTGTTGCCCTCGGATCGCGACGGACGCAGCAGACCTTCACGCTCATACAAGCGCAGGGTTTGCGGATGGATGTCGTACATCTCCGCAACCGAGGAGATCATGTACGCGCCCTTGGATTTGCGTCGTGTCGCCATCGAGAGAAGCATACCGTGCCGCTCGGCAGGTCGCTAGAGGCGCGCCTTAGTCCGCTTCCTGCCGAAGCCCATCCCGGGCGCATCCAAAGTTCTATGCGCCGTTCGTCTTCTGTTCCGCTTCTGCTCTCTGCCGCCGCCGTAGGCGCCTCGGCCGCCCTGTTTGTCGCCGCCCGCGCCCTGCTGGCAACACCACCGCCGCCGGAAGCCGTGGTGCTGGTGACGGGCGGCTCCCGTGGGTTGGGCCTGGCCATCGCGTCTCGATTTGCGCAGCGTCCGGTAAACCTGGTGCTCGCCGCACGCAACTTCGCTGAACTGCAGAAGGCGCAGGAAACCCTTTTGGCGCGTCATCCGCATCTTCGCCCCGAGAACTTCTACCTTGTCGCCGCTGACCTGTCGCAAAGCCACGAATGCGGCCGTCTGGTCGCTGAGGCCTTCGCGCGCTTCGGGCGTATCGATGTGCTGGTCAACAACGCGGGCATCATCAACGTTGGTCCGATCGAGGCCATGACCGCAGACCTCTTTGAACACACGATGCGCGTGAACTTCTTTGCAGCACTGCACACAACCTGGGCTGCGCTGCCTCGCCTGCTGTCCCAGGCGCCGGCCCGCGGTTGGCACCGGCGCGCCGCGATCGTCAACATCTCGTCGATCGGCGGCAAGTTCGCTGTGCCGCACATGCTGCCGTACTGCGCCGCAAAGTTTGCCCTCACCGGCTTTTCCGAGGGTTTGCACGCGGAGGTGCGCAACAAGGGTGTTCGCGTCACCACCGTCTGTCCCGGCCTGATGCGCACCGGTGGAGAGGACCACGCGGAGTTCCTGGGCGATGCGGCAGCCGAGCAGCGCTGGTTCGACTTCTGCGCCAAGACACCCGGGATCGCCACAACGCCTGAGCATGCCGCAGACGAAATCTTCAACGCCGTGGCGCAGGGCCGTGCGGAGATCACCGTCACGCCGCAGGCCTGGCTTGGTGCGAAGGTCGCGGGCGTTATGCCCGAGACGCTGCAATGGATGAACGGCCTCGCGGACGAGTACGCCTTACCGAAGGCCTAAGGCTGCAAGGCAGGCGTCGGTTCGACTGCACTTAAGCGTAGCAGCGCAACACGCGCCTCTTTGGCTGCGATCTTGCGATGGGCCAGTGCCTCTGGAGAGAAGTGAATGGGCTCCGGGGCAAAAACCACCTCTGCCCGGATCGGCCCGAGGCCCAGGAAGTTCCACAGGTGGGCGCTCAGCGTCTGTGAGCCCCAGTTCACGTCCTCGCGGTTCGTCTTGCCCCCGGCAACGTCCCCGGGGGAGAGCCGATAACGGAGAAAGCCCGGGGTCACGGTAGCGCCTGCGACCAGGGCGGCTCCCAGCAAGCCGGCGCGCAGGGGCAGGACGGGCTTGTCACCGATCCCGGTTTGCCCTTCTGGAAAGAACACCACAGGCAGACCATCCACAAAGCCCTGCGCCATGCCGCTTGCGGCCTCAGCGGCACTTGCTGTCGCGCCGCGGGTGACATACACCGTGCCGGCCATCATGCTCATCCATCCAAGCACCGGCAAATGCCGCACCTCGATCGCGGAAACAAACACGCACGGCCGCAACGCTGCGTGGACGAAGATATCGAGGTAGGTGAGATGGTTGGAGATCACAGCGCCGCTGTCCGGAATGGGGCCATGCACGTCCACCGTCATGTCCATCACAGACAACATGCGGCGGCAGAGTTTGGTCAACCACTCCGCACGGGCGCGCCGCGATCTCGGCCGCCGCACCAGCAGCTCGACAAACGCCGTTCCAAAGGTCCAGAAGACCTTTGTTCCTTGAATTAACTTACGTAAGAAAAGCATCGGTCCATTCGTGAATCGTGGTGTGCGACCTGAGCCAGGTGCGTGCGAAAAGCCGCGGCCTAAAGGGGTCTCAGCTCCTTGCAGCATCAGCTTCCGGCGAGC
>CAXTFS010000119.1:0-9284 GCA_964243395.1 uncultured Acidobacteriaceae bacterium
CGGCAGCGGAATGCCCGTCACCGGCATAAGCCCCACCACCATGCCGATATTCACCGCAATCTGGAACAGGATCACCGCCGTCACGCCCATCACCAGGAACGCCCCCTGCGGGTCCGCGGCCGTCTGCGCATTCTGCACCAAACGCAGCAGGATCAGAAAATAAACAAACAGCACCAGCGCCGCCCCCACGAACCCGTGCTCCTCACACAGCGCCGCAAAAATAAAATCGGTGTACGGAATCGGCAGAAAATCCCCCTGCGTCTGCGTCCCTTTCGTCGCACCCTTGCCCCAGATGCCGCCGGAACCGACCGCGATCAGCGACTGCCGCACCTGGTAGCCGGACCCCTTGGGGTCGTCCTCCGGATGTCGAAAACTGGTCAGCCGCGCCTTCTGGTACGGCTTCAGCACCTTGCCGCTCTTCCACACGCCGCCCACCAGCAGCGCAAAGCCCAGCAGCAGCAACGCCGCCTGCTTGAATCGAATCCCGCCCAGAAACAGCCCGATCAGCAGCACTGGCGAATAGGTCAGCGCTGTACCCAGGTCCGGCTGCGAGAGCACCAGCAGCATCGGCACCCCGATCAGCAGAAACGCCTTCATCACATCCGGCCAGCGCAGCTCGCGCTTGTTGGCGATAAAACTCCAGAAGAAGCGCGCCGCCGCCAGGATCAGCACCAGCTTCACCCACTCCGACGGCTGAAAATGCACGCCGCCACCCAGGTTGATCCAGCGCTTGGCACCCAGCACCTTCTGCCCGACGACCTTTACCGCGAGCAGGCAGGCGAGGCTGATGCCGTACGCCCAGGGCACAAGATCCAGCAGCCGGTGGTAGTCGATCATCGACATGCCAAACATCAGCACGAACCCGGTCAGCAGAAAGCCGACCTGTTTGTACTGGAAGCCGTGAAACTTCGTCATGGCCGTGGCGGAGCGAATCTCCACCACGCTGAGGATGCTGAGCACCAGCACAAACCCCAGCAGGGTCCAGTCGAAGTCCCGAAAACGCGAGCGAATCACTTCGTCAGTGTAGCGGTCCGGGTGTCCGCTGACGCTCTCTTGCAGCTCAGCGCAGTGCCACCCTGGGCGATGGCGGCGCATTCACCAGCGAGACCAGCTTCTCTCCTGCACGGAATTGCCCCAGAGCCTTCAACACGTAACGGGACGTGCCCTCCAGCGTGAGATCGGTAAAGCCGGCAACGTGCGGCGTCACGAGAACCTGTGGCAACGTGAGTAGCGGGTTCGTCGCCTGGACCGGCTCCTCTTCCAGTACATCAAGGCCCGCCGCCGCCACGTGCCCGCTCTGTACCGCGTTCAACAGTGCCGTTTCGTCCACCAGGCTGCCGCGCGCGATGTTGATCAGCACGGAACCTTTCTTCATGGCGGCAAAAAAGCTCGCATCCGCCAAGTGCCGGTTCTCCGCGCTGCCACGAACACACAGGATCACCGCGTCGGCCGAGGCCAGGGCTCCGTCGCGATCGCTCACGGCATGCGTTTGGATGTCTGACGGTGCGTGCTCAGGGTGGGTATCGACCGCGGACAGACGTACACCGAATGGTTTCAGGCGTTCAGCGATCATCTTCCCGATCACGCCCAGGCCGTAGAGGCAGACCTCTTGATTCACTAGGGCAGGATTCAACAACGGTCTGGGCTCTGCGTGATCCCGCACAAAGGAAAGCTGCTCCCCGAGGCGCCTGCAGGTCGCGATCAACAGCATGACGGCATATTCAGCGACCGAGTCGGCATTACCACTCACGTCGCCGGGCGTGTACGAGACCCACACGCCCGCCTCGGTTGCCGCCTCGAGATCCACGGCGTCATAGCCATCGCTGGCTACTTGTACCAGCCCGAGCCTTGGTTGCGATGCCAACATCTCGCCCGTCACCGGGCCCATCGCGATCAGGACGTCAAAATCCGTTGCCGGTGCGGGCGCCTTCGCGGGCCAAGAAATTAGCTCATCCCCGGAGAGCTGCCCCTTCAGCTGGTCCACCATCGATGAAAGAAACTCGTTGCCGGGTCCACTAATCGCAATTTTCACGCTGTATCCTCGTCAGCGCCCTTGCTCAGCGCCCTTGGGAGGATGAGCGCGATGCGCAACTAGCTATGTGATGCGGAATCCGGTGACGGGCCGGATTGACGGGCTCGGGTAATCTCGGCTACAGACCGCCGGCCGCCAGCGCAGTCGGCCGAACCACACGTGGTCGTGAAGACGCTATGGGTGTCACGGGTACAGGCACCTCGGGCGGTGCCGATGGCCCATGCGGCTTCGGCTCATCGCTGGCACGCATCAGATTGCCCGCCCGCGCGCGCTGCTTGTTGACGTACGCCGTGATCACCTGCGCCGCAAGCTTGGCCGAGTTGTTGCCCCAGTTGCCGTGCTCCCACAGCACGGCGACCACGATGTCCGGATTGCGGCGCGGCGCCATGCCGACAAACCACGCGTTCGGCTCCGTGTTGTGGC
This sequence comes from uncultured Acidobacteriaceae bacterium, assembly GCA_964243395.1. GTDB lineage: Bacteria > Acidobacteriota > Terriglobia > Terriglobales > Acidobacteriaceae > Granulicella. The sequence goes on from CAXTFS010000119.1 coordinate 2,456, forward strand.
CTTTGCCCGTGCGCGCGAGCGCCGTGTGACTCATCACCTGCGCGGTGCCCGTCTTGCCCGCAAAATCTACCCCATCCAGGTGCGCGGCATAGGCCGTGCCGATGGGGCTTGACGTCACATTCGCCATCGCGTCGGTGATGATCTGCCAGTTCTCCGGCGAGAGCGGGATGGTCTTGTCGCCAGACCCCGGAAAGCTCTCATGCACCGCCCCCAGCTGCGCCGGTGTCAGCTCATCCGGAAACACGACATGCGGCCGCCGCAGCACACCTCCGGAGGCGATGCCCGAGATCGCGCGTGCCAGCTGCAACGGCGTCACCTGGATCGCACCCTGGCCGATGCCGACCGAGATGGTCTCGCCCGCATACCACTTGTCGTGCTGCGTCTTCATCTTCCATTGCTCGGAGGGCATCAGGCCGGTTGCTTCATCGGGCAGATCGACGCCCGTCTTGTCGCCGATGCCCACCGAATCCGCATACCGCGCCATGGTGGTGATGCCAAGCCGGTTCGCCAGCGTGTAGTAAAACGTGTCACACGAGTACGGGATCGCCGTGTGGATGTCGACGCCGCCATGATGGCGGTCGCACGCAAAGAAGTGCCCGTAGAAGCTCGCGCCCCCGCTGCAGTTGACGTGCATGTCCTGCGCGACGCCCTCCTGCAGGCCGGCCAGCGACATGATGATCTTGAACGTTGACCCTGGTGCCAGCTGCGCCTGGATGGCCTTGTTCAGCAGCGGATGATCCGCGTTGTCGAGAATGGTCTGCCAGTACGCCTTGGTCAGCCGCACCGAGAATTGATTGGGATCAAACGTCGGCCGTGAGGCCATGGCAAGGATCTCGCCCGTGTGCGGATCCATCGCCACGATCGCGCCCATCTTGCCTTCAAGCGCCTCTTCCGCCGCACGCTGCACGTCAAGGTCGACAGTCAACCGCAGATCCTTGCCGGGCGTGGCGTACTCTTCGCCCATTACGCCGACCTCGCGCCCATGCGAGTTGACGATCATGTCGCGCGATCCATCCGTGCCGCGCAGCACCTCGTCGTAGGCCTCCTCCACACCGCTCTTGCCGACCACATCACCGGGCTCATAGAACGCGTACTTGGAATTGTTCAGGTCCGCCTCGGACACCTCGCCCACGTAGCCGATCAGGTGCGCCATGAAGCCGTCGCGCGGATACAAACGCCGCTGCTCGTCGAGCGTGTCGAGTTCCGGTAAATCGTCGCGATGCGCCGCCAGAAACGCCTGCTCATCGGGCGTAATGTCCTGCTTCAATGGGATCGGCTGGTACTTGGGCGCGTACTGAAAGTGCTTCAGGATCGCCTCAATCTGCGCCGGATCCATGTGCAGCCCTGCAGCAATCATCGGCAGATCATGCGCTACGGCGTTGGTCTGCTCGCGCAGCAGATAGCAGGTAACGGAAGGGTAATTGTCGACGATGATGCGGCCTTCGCGATCGAAGATGCGACCGCGCGCTGCCAGCACCGGCACCTTGCGTACCCGGTTCTGCTCCGCGAGCACACGGTAGTTCTCCGCGCCCAGCACCTGCAATCGCCAAAGCCCGACGCCCAGCACCAGCAGCACCAGAGCAACGGCATACTGCAGCACGGCCAGCTTCGCCGGGGAGACCTTCTCCTTGCGCTCGAGTTGTCCAGGAATCATCCGAATGGCCCACCAGCAGTGTACGTCGGCCGCTTAATCTTCCCGCACCTTGAACCTGTCCAGCAGGAGAAAGATCGGGATGGCCACCAGGGTATTCACCCCGCCCCGTAACAGCTCATACGCGGGCCGCAGGTGGACGGTGACATCGCCCAGCAGACGCCGCGTGATGACGTACAGGATGGCGCTTTGCAGGATACTGGCAAAGAAGTTCATCAGCATGCGATTGAAGATGTTCTCGGCATCCACGGCAAAGCCCACACTGCCGCCGATGTAGCCGATGATGGCTTTGGCGATGCCGTTCACCCCGAAAGGCAGGTCGGTCAACGCATCCTGAAACAGGCCGATGATCGTGCCGGTCAGCGTGCCCGCCACCGGGCTGCGCCGCGAGACCGCAAAGAACACCGTCGCAATCAGCGGCAGGTCCAGGATGTCCAGCCGCGGCCAAAGGCGCGGCAGCATGGCGCCCAGCAGAATGCAGAGCAGTGGCGCCAGCACCGTGACCAGCGGATGGAAGTGGTACTGCTCGAGCTCGCGACGCGAGGTGTAACTGTGCTCAGCCATGCAGGTATCGTTTTCGAGCATATCGTGCGGCAGCCACGCGGTTGCCGGCGCGGCTCACCACGGACACCGACGAACCACTGCACGCTGTTCAGGGACAGGGCATAACCGGCTGGTAAACTTGCCCCTGTCCATGCGTCGAACTTCGCCGGAATTATCGCTTCGATCCGTCGATGCCTTCAGCGGAGTGGACGTTCGGGAGGCACTCTGAAGCGGGCACATTGGGCACTGCTGTTCGTCCTGCTGACCTGCCTGGCGCCCCGCCTGCGACGTCCCGTTCCGCCCACGCACCCGGTCGACTTCAATGTCTACTACACGGCCTCGTCGCTGGTGCACGAAGGCCGGGCCACACAGCTCTACACCGGTGCCGACACCGGAAGCGATCCACAGAAGGCCATTGCGGCCCCGGGCACACCGATCTATGCCGCCGCGCGGGCTGAAGGCCTCACCTTCGTTGGGCTGTATGTCTATCCGCCCATCCTCGCGGACCTGCTGTTGCCGCTGACTGCTTTCCCTGTTCAGGTTGCCGCAAGGTTATGGTTCTTCGCCAATGTCCTCTTTGTGCTCTCGACCGCGCTGCTGGTGATTCGCCTGCTGAGATTGCCATTGCTGAGCGCGAGCGCTGCCTTGATCGTGGGATCGCTCTTCTGCTTCACCCCGATGCTGCAGTGCCTCGTCGATGGCCAGATCACCATCTTTCTGCTGCTGCTCTGGGCCGCGGGCATGGTGCTATACCAGGAGGACTGGCCGTACGCCGCCGGCGCGGTGTTTGCGCTTGCCACCGCCATCAAGCTCACGCCCGCTTTGATCCTGCTGCCGTTCCTGATCTGGCGCAGCTGGCGGCTGGTCGGTGCGTTCGTCATCACCCTTGGGGGGCTGGCGCTGCTCTGCCTCTGGATCGACACGCCCCATACCTTTGCCGTGTACTTCATCCGCGTGATGCCCGCCATGTCCGGGGCCATCCCGTACTACACCAACTTCTCGTTGCCGGCCGCCACAGAGCGACTCATCACGGCCTTGCGAACCGGCTCCGTGCTCCCCTATCCGCAGGGATTCTCACCGGCGGTGGTGCGCATCGGTCGTGCCGCTTCGGTGGTCACGTCCCTCGCGCTGGTTGCGCTCATCGTTCGTGCCGGTAAGGTCGCAAACAAGGGGGACCGCATCATGATCCTGGGCCTGCTGGGTCTGCTGTCGCCGATCCTTTCGCCGGTCTCCTGGTTCCACGCCTATGCCGTCGCGTACCTTGCCTTCGCGCTGCTCTGGCATGAGGCGCTCAGCCGCTCCTTAGGCACGGTCTACCTCGTCGCGCTCACCGCGGTCAGCCTCCTGCTCGGCAGCGCCGTTTCGGAAAACCTGATGTCCATGCTGGTCTATGCGCCGGCCGGTGCACGAGTGGCCGCGTGGCTGCAATTTCTGCAGCTGGGTATTGCGAGCGCGCTTGTGCTCTATCGCATCTGGCAGATGAAGGGGAGCATGCCCAGCGGAATGGTTCCGGGCGATTCAGGCCTTCCCCGAACCTCGTTACATCCAGCCCGTTCCCTGATCGACAGGCGAGTCTAGTGTCCTGAGGCGGTGCTCGTCGTAGACGGGGATCGTGGTGCGGCCGGGGCTCCCGGCGTTAGATCGCTCGCGGGCGGGGTTGTCCCCGGCGAGTAACGGTCCGCATGCACGGCAGGCTTCACCTTGGGCATGCCGGAGTTCGGCACCCCCGGCACACCGCCCGGCGTATTTGCTGCGGCCGCGGCCGCCTTGCTCAGATCGACTCTGGACCCGGTTCCACTGGACCCGGCTCCACTGGCCCCGGCCCCATCGCCGGCATCCGGTGAGGATCCTGCGGCGTTGTCATGCAGACCTGGCAGCCGCGCCGCCACAAGATCTGCCGCGCGTTGATTCGCCTCGGCCGCGGTCGCTTCTGCTTGCGCCGCATCGGCCAGCGCCGGGGTTGGCAGGGTCGGCACCGTACCGGTGATGACGAGCACCTCTTCCAGTTGCCGCAGATTTGCTGCCGGCTTTATGCTGATCGCGGTGTACGGCTGGTGCTGCGGGTCGGGCGCGATGGACGCGATGGTGCCCACGGGCAGACCCCGCGGAAACACCTGGTCGCCGCCCGAGGTGATGATCGCCTCACCGGGCTTGATGCGTTGATCCGCGGTCAGATTATTGATCTGTACCTCACCCGCCGCGGTGCCGCGGATGATGCCGCGCATGCGTGTGGAGGCCAGAATCACGCCCGCGCCGGAGTTCGGATCGCTGATCAGCAGCAGCTGCGCCGTGTGCGGCATGACGTCGCGCAGCTTGCCCACCACGCCGTCGGGTGTGATCACGGGCTGCTCGGACTTTAGGCCATCGTCGGAGCCCTTATCGATCCACAGCACATGCGATCGGTCCGAGCCGCTGGTGCCAATTACCTGCGCCGCCACCGTGGTCGCGATGTAGTGCTGCTTAAACGCCAGCAGCGTCTGCAGACGGCGGCCTTCGGCGGCATCTTCCGCAAAGGCGGCCTGCTCCTGCCGCAGCCGCGCGACCTCGCTCTGCAGTGCCAGGTTCTGCTGCCGCGTGTGACGAAGATCGGCGTAGTTGAACCACAGATGGCGCGTGGCCAGGCCTGACCCATGCGCGACGCGCTCTACGGGCGACGCCACAAACATGGTCCACTCGCGCAGCAGTGACACATTGTGTCCATCCCCGCTGCGGGCATCCTGGCTGCCGACCTGCCCACTGGCAAAGCCCAGCCCCGGATGCAACGGGTGCTGCACCTGGGTGGCCAGCCACAGCGTCTGCAGCAACACCACGGCGAGCAGCAGAAGCGGGTTTCGAAAGCGGCCGAGAAACGAATCCATGGGCGAGGGACGGCAGGGGTGCGCCGCCCCTCATTATTCCATCCTCGCTGTCGCGGTGCAGCGAACCGTTAGCATGACGACTGTGGTGCTCACGCTCGCAACGCCCGTAAAGTTCCTCAAACGCGTGGGCGAACGCATCGCGGCGCCGCTGGCTGAACGCGGCGTGGAAACCGTCGAAGATCTGCTCTACCATCTGCCCTTCCGCTATGAGGATCGCGTTCACCCCAAGCCCCTCGCGGCGTATCAAACGGGCGATATGGCTTCGGTGGTCGGCGAGGTGCGCGGCACCGTGCTGCTGCGCACCCGCTCCAAACCGATCTTCGAGATGACGGTCGGCATCAAGCCCGCGGCGGAGCACGCCGGCAATTCCGACAGCGAAGCCAGGCCCATCCTGACCGCACCGCCCGTGCTCGAAATCGTCAAGTGCATGTGGTTCAACGGCACCTATCTGCGCGACCGCTTTCGCCCCGGGCAGCAGGTCGCGCTGTACGGCAAGCTGGAGGGCTCACGCTCCGGCACCGCCCTCGGCGCTGTCCCGGGCGCCGCGCGCTGGAAGATGATCCAGCCCACCTTTGAGATCCTCCCCGACGCCGACGCGACGGGCGAAGACGCCGAGTTCACCACGCTCGAGATGGGCCGCATCGTGCCGGTCTACGAGTCTCTCGGCGGCACCACGGCGTGGGGCGCCAAGCTGACCTCGCGCTGGCTGCGCCGTGTGCTGTGGACGCTGTTTCGCGAGCTCGAAGAAGCCGGCGTGGAGGCCGACGAGACCCTGCCACGCGCCCTTGCGCAGCGCCTCGGCGTGCCGAGCCGCATGGGGGCGCTGCGCGATCTGCACTTTCCGCCCGCGGGCACCTCGCTGGCGGAGCTGCAGGCCGCCCGCACCCCAGCGCACCGCCGCCTGATCTTTGAGGAGCTCTGGTACCTCGAGCTTGGCCTTGAGCTGAAACGGCGCCGGCTCCGCGAGCGCGAAGGCACAGCCTTTCTCACCGACGACCGTGTGCGCGAAGCCCTGAAGCAGGTGCTCCCCTTCAAGCCCACCGCGGCGCAGAAGCGCGTTCTTGGCGAGATTGTCGCCGACATGCGCGAGCCCCGCCCCATGCGCCGCCTGCTGCAGGGCGACGTCGGTTCGGGCAAGACCATCGTCGCGCTCGAGGCCGCGCTGGTGGCCATCGAGAACGGCTACCAGGTCGCCATGATGGCACCCACCGAAATCCTCGCCACGCAGCATTACCTCTTCGCACGCAAGCTGCTCGGGGAAGCGACGTCCCCCAGCAAGGGCCGTGGCTACCGGGTCACGCTGCTCACCGGGTCGCTCGATGAGCGTGCCAAGAAAGAAGCCCGCGGCCGCATCTTCCGCGGCGAAACCGACCTCGCCATCGGCACGCACGCGCTGGTTGAGGAGAAGGTCGACTTCGACAATCTCGGCCTGGTCATCATGGACGAGCAGCACCGTTTCGGCGTGCAGCAGCGCTACAAGCTCATGCGCAAGCCCGGCCCGGACGGCGTCGCCACCGAGCCCGACGTGCTGGTGATGACTGCAACGCCGATCCCGCGCACCCTGGCCCTGACGATGTACGGCGACCTCGAAGCCAGTGTGCTCGACGAGCTGCCCCCCGGCCGCACCCCCATCACCACCCGCCGCATGCCCGCCGACCGCGCCGACGAGGTCTGGGCCTTTGTGCGCAAGCAGGTCGCCGCCGGCCGCCAGGCCTATCTCGTGTACCCGGTGACCGAAGGCGAAAAAGACAACCACCCCGACCTGGCCTTCGCCCCG
>CAXTFS010000120.1:0-9008 GCA_964243395.1 uncultured Acidobacteriaceae bacterium
AGCATGTCGTTGGCTAACGATAGCAGACGCTTGTGCGGGCATCGTGTCAGGCAGGAAAGAGATCGGGTCCCGGGGGCTGAAGCCCGCTCTTGCGGTGAGTCTGGATGTCCTATCTCAGAAGCAACGGCTATGCGCGATTACCTGTGAATTTAGTAGCGCTCCAAACGCAGATTCCCTCCGGGAATGACAAAGGGGCAAAGACGCTATCGCCCTGGGTACTTGGTTTGGACGGTCAGGTGCAGGACACTAACCCAAGACCTCTCGTATCTTCGCGAGCACCTCTTCTACCGTGATCGACTCGGTGCACTTCTTCTTCTCGACCACGCAGGTTTCGAGCCGGCAGCCACGGCAGTCGACCGGGTGGTAGACCACGCGGTCGCGCGGGCCGTGCGGGAACCAGCGCCCCGGCAGGTTTCTGGACGAGTAGACCCCCACGACCGGCACCCCCACCGCCTCGGCCAGGTGCAGCGCGCCGGAGTCGTGGCCGAGGAAGATCCTGCCTCGGCCGATAACGCCCGCGGTCTGCCGCACGGAGAGCTCGCCGCACGTGTTGACCACAGGGCCGCGCCAGAGCGAGGCAGCACGGTCGCTCGCCGCGCGCTCCTCCGCGACCCCCGTCATGACGAGCCCCAGACCCGGGTACGCGGCCGAAACCAGCCCCAGCAGCGCCCGCCAGCGCTCGGTGCCCCAGTCGTTCGCCTGCATCTTGGTGCCGAGGCTGCACACGACCCACTCCCCCTCGAGCGCGGCGCCGCGGGCTTTCTCGGCCGCGGTCAGCCGCAGGTCCCAGCAGTCTGCCGTGCCCAGCTCGCGGACGCAACGCGCCAGCCTGGCCCACTCGGGCTCGACGAGCCCGTTGCCGGCCGGCTGGTTGGCCTGCAGGTCGTCGCGCACGGGTAGCCCGACGATCCGCCGGATGCCGCAGGCGCGGAAGAACCATGCATCCCGCCGCGCCGCGCGCACGCCGCGTGGCGCCGCCAGGTAGACCAGCACGTCCGCGCGCCAGCGCAGCAGCCGCCACCACAACGCCAGCAGCACCAGCGGGTTGCGCACGCCGGCCGGATAGGCAAAATACCCGGCGACCAGGCCGGACTGGCCCAGCACCGCGGCCGCCGGCGCGGCCTTGCCCGGACCGGGAACGTTGGTCAGCAGGTGCCGTTCCGCCGCGGGCCAGGTGCTCTGGACCAGGTGCAGCGCGGGCAACGCCACCACCGTATCCCCCACGCTGCCCAGCCGATAGATCAACACGCGCATGTGCCCCACTGTACCGCACGCCGGTTCTTGCTAAACTAGCCGAGGCCCTATCACTCGCAGACATGCTTCACTCCGAATCCATCCTCGCCCTGCACGACCTCGCGACCGAATGCTGGCACCGGTCGCACTCCCTGCCCTCGGCTGCCCCGGGGCTCGACACCCTTGTCCTCGCGCAGCACCAGGCCAACTTCGACCTGTGGCACGAGGAAGACAAGGCGCGCAGCCCGCTCGCGTCCGACGCCGCCATTACCGCGGTCAAGCACGCGATCGACGCGCTGAACCAGCGGCGCAACGACCTGGTCGAGCAGATCGATGCCCTGCTGCTGACCGCGGCCGGTGCCCAGAACGAGGACTCGCCGCTGCACTCCGAGACGCCGGGCCTGATCATCGACCGGCTCTCCATCCTGGAGCTGAAGCTCTACCACACGGCCGAGGAGAGCCAGCGCGAGACCGCCACCGAGCAGCACCGGCAGAAGAACCGCGCGCGCCTGGAGGTGCTGGTGCAGCAGCGTATCGACCTGGCCGGGTGCCTGGACGAACTCTGGCAGCAGGTGCTTGCCGGGGAGCGCCGCTTTCACCTTTACCGGCAGCTGAAGATGTATAACGATCCCGAGTTGAATCCTGTGCTTTATACTCGTGCTTGACCCCACAGAAACTTGCGCGTATAAAACCCGGAAGCCCTCCCGCAGCTTTGCAACTACACGCAACCCCTTTACCGTCACCAAGCCGCCCCAGGAACGTGCACATGGCACAAACGAAGACCGCTCCCGCCGCCCCCGCTAATCTCAAACGTCCTCGTATCCTGGCCGGAAGCATCGTTGCGCCGCCGGACGGCAACCGCGCCGCCGCCATCGCCGCGTACGAGGCGGCCATTACGCTGATGCAGGCCGGCAAGTACGACAAGGCGCACGCCGCGTTCAACAAGATGCTGGCCAGCAGCCCCGGCGATCTCGCCGACCGGATCCGCATGTACACCAGCGCCTGCCTGGGCCAGGTGAGCAAGGGCAACACGACCTTCCAAAGCCACGAGGAGCAGTACGACTACGCCATCTCGTTGTTGAACGACGGGCATTATGAAGACGCGCGCACGCACTTCAAGCAGATCCTCGGGGCGAATCCCTCGGCCGATTACGCGTTCTACGGCCTGGCCGTGCTGGCCTCGCTGACGGGCGACCCGACGGGCTGTCTGGAGCACCTTACCCGCGCGATCCACTTCAACCACAAGAATCGCATCCAGGCCCGCGCCGACTCCGACTTCCAGGATATGGCTGACGACCCGCGCTTCACCGAGTTGCTCTACCCGGAGGCTTAGCGGAGGGTCTGGTCAAATCTGTCCGTCAGGCTCGCTTTTGAGGCTTGTTCGTGGGACTAAAGTCCATGCTTCCACCCAGATAATTACTCAGAGGTCCAGAGGGCACCAGCGTTCGACAGCGCTTACGGTATTCTTACCCCAGCCATGCCCGACGACCCACTCCAGAGATCCCTGCGCGTCGTCGCCATTGGCGGCGGCACCGGCCTGTCCACGCTGCTACGCGGGCTCAAGCGCTATGTCGCCGCGCCCGCCGGCACGCCGGATGCCGAGTGCAACGACGCGCCGTGCCTCATCCGCGATCTTGCCGCGGTGGTCACCGTTTCGGACGATGGAGGCTCCTCCGGCCGGCTGCGCGAAGACCTGAAGATGCTGCCGCCCGGCGACATCCGCAACTGCCTCGTGGCGCTGTCGGAAGACGAACACCTGCTCAGCAAGCTCTTCCAGTACCGCTTCGCGCAGGGCCAGCTGGACGGCCATTCCTTCGGCAATCTCTTTCTGGCAGCGCTGTCGAACATCACCGGCGACTTCGCCCAGGCCGTGCAGATGTCGTCGCAGATCCTCGCCACGCGTGGCCGCATCTATCCCGCGACCAATACCAACGTCACGCTTTCCGCCTGCATGGACGACGGCTCGACGGTCCACGGCGAGACCAGCATCTCGGCCTCGCCGCACCGCATCGCGGAGCTCTCGCTGAACCCGTCCGATGCCCCGCCCCTGCCCGAGACCCTTGAGGCCATCGCGCAGGCGGACCTGATCACGCTTGGCCCTGGCTCGCTCTACACGTCGCTGATCACGAACCTGCTCGTGCGCGGCATCCCGGAGGCGCTCGCGGCCTCGCGTGCCCGGCGCGTCTACGTCTGCAACCTGATGACGCAGGCGAACGAGTCGCTCGGGCTGACCGCCGGCCAGCACATCGAAAAGATCCAGGCTCACGGCGGCAAGTTCGACTACGCCCTCATTAACACGGCACCCATCTCGCCGGCATTGCTGGAGCGCTACGCGGCGGAGGGCCAGACGCCCATCAGCGTCGATCTCGACCGCATTCGCAAGCTCGGTGTGGAACCCATCACGGGCAACTTTGTGCATGAGGGCGACCTGCTACGGCATGACTACGACAAGGTCGCCGAGTCCTTGCTGAAGATCGGCTTGTCGCGACTATGATCTCTAACGCACACTTCTGACGGTCGAAAAAGGCTACTATGACCCATAAGTAATCGCCATGACAGAGACTCCGCAGGCCGATGGGCTGGAAGTAATCGATCTTGAATCCGACCTGGCCTTTCAGGCGCGGCACCTGCACGCGCGCGACGTTCAGGTGCAGATGGAAGGCCTGCGGCGGCTGACGCAGGCTTTTGTGGAAGCGCCGGCTTCACTGCTGCAGGAGCTCGTCGACGCCGCGGTCGATCTCTGCGGCGCGGATAGCGCAGGCGTCAGCGTGCAGCAGGAAGACGCCACCGACGCGAACTACTTCCGCTGGGTCGCGACAGCCGGCGAGTACAGCAGGTTCCTGAACGCTACCCTGCCGCGCTCCCCCAGCGCCTGCAGCGTGACGCTCGAGCGCAACCGGCCGCAGATATTTCGCGTCAACCAGCGCTTCTTTGACCTGATCGGTGTTCAGGCGCCGGTCGTGAGCGATGGCATCCTGCTTCCCTGGACCGCGGATGGCGTGCGCGGCACCATCTGGATCATGGCGCACGACCGCGCCGAGGCCTTCGACGCCGAGGACGCCGGCATGATGCAGACGCTCGCCCACTTCGCAGCCATGGCAGTTAATCACCAGCGCCACCAGCGCCTGATCCTGCAGCAGAACAGGGATGCGTCAGCAGCCTCCATGGCGAACGAGTTGGCGCATCAGATCAACAATCCGCTGCAGGGTCTGACGAACCTGATGTTTCTTGCCAGCCAGGGCCATGGCGACCTCCAGACGCTCGGCGTGCAGGCGTCCACCGATCTGAAGCGCCTCTCGGTGCTGGTTCAGAAGCTGCTTGCCATCCCCGCGCTCGCGGTTTGATCGCCACGAGCTCCGGCCGCTCCTCCACCGTGCGCTTCAGCTGCCCGCAGGCCGCGTAGATGTCGCGCCCGCGGGGGCGGCGCGTGAACGCCGGAATGCCGCCCGCGATCAGCAGCTTGTGGAAGCGGTCGGCGGCCTCCTGGGTCGGCTGCCGGAACTCGGCGCCGGGGCCGGGGTTCCACACAATCAGGTTGACTTTGGCGTTCATCCCCCGCAGCAGCTTCAGCACCTCCGCGGCGTGCTCGGGCTGGTCGTTGACGCCGCCCAGCAGCACGTATTCAAACGTCACATATTCGCGCTTGGAGAATGGAATCGATTTTACCGCGTCGAGCAGCGTCTGGATGTTCCACTTGCGCGTGATCGGCATGATCGCCTCGCGCACGACATCGTTCGACGCGTTCAGGCTGAGCGCCAGCTTCGGCCTGACCGGCTCGAGCGCAAAGCGCCGGATGCCGGGCTCGATGCCGCTGGTCGAGACCGTCATGCGCGCCGCGGGGATGCCCATCTCGCCCGTCAGCAGGCGCACCGCGTCCATAAAAGCGTCGTAGTTTAGGAACGGCTCGCCCATGCCCATAAAGACCAGGTTGATGCGGTCCGGGTTGCCGCGTCCGGGGCCCGTGCCCAGCTCCACCCGGTGCCGGTTCAGCACCGCGGCCACCTGCCCGGCGATCTCGCCCGCGGTCAGGTTACGCCGGATGCCCAGCTTCGCGGTCAGGCAGAACTGGCAGTTCACCGCGCAGCCAACCTGGCTGGAGACACAGATGGTCGCCCGCTGGTAACGGTTGTTGTCATTCCTTTTCGCCTTGCGCGCGAATCCGGGTGCCTCAGCGCTCGTCAGCACCGCGTCTGAGGCCTGGGTGGGAGCAGCACGATCTTCGAGGGTCTCCTCCACGCCGGCATCCGATCCGTCCCCGCGCTCGCCGCCATCTCCGCCCGGCATCCAAACCGTTTCCACCGTCTCGCCATCTGCCAGCCGCACCAGGTACCGCTCCGTGCCATCCACGCTGGTTGCGGTCTGCGCCAGCTCCGGCAGCCCGGCCTGGTAGCCCTCGGCTGCCAGGCGCTCGCGCACCGCCCGCGGCAGCGCGGTGATCTCCTCCACCGACGCCACCCGCTGCCGGTAGAGCCCGTCGCCCAGCTGCGTCGCACGATACGCCGGCAGGCCCAGCCCGGTTACGAGCGCGCGCAACTCCGCCACCGTCGTCCCGAACAACGGCCGGCGCGCGCCCTCTGGATTTGCCTTCAACTCCATAACTATAAGTCTACGCCTTACCAGCCCCTGCGCGAGCCAGCTGCAGCGTGTAGCGGGTAGCCGAGAAGTGCGCTCCCGCAAGCAGAATCAACCCGGAAAGAAAGGCCCACATCATTAGCCCGACGGCTGTAGCAAAGGGACCATAGACCGCGGCGAAATCCAGCTTCGGCAGCAGCAGGATATAGATATACTTGGCCACCTCCCAGCTAAGTCCGACCACGATCGAAGTAGGCAGGACAGCCATTGCAGGAATCTTCCGGTGCGGCAATATCCAGTAAATAAGAAAGAATATAAGTATGCCCGCGATAATGGCGAAGACCTCCAGGACTCCGCGGCCAAGCCACTGCACAATCAACCAGTCGTCGTGGCCGAAGAAGACCCACTTCATGATCTGGTGTTGCCCCGCCGTTGCCGCGACCGAGCCCAGGACCAACAACCCTACCGCCGCCGCCAGCCCAAGCGAAACCAGCTGGTTTTCCAGGTAGTTCCGGTGCTTCTTCACGCCCCACACTTCGTTCAACGCAACCTCCAGCGGCAGGAAGACACCGGTCGAGGTGATGAGCAGCATGAAGACGGAAAACAATTGAACCGCACGATGAGGATGCACCAGCACAGCCATGTTGCGATAGACAAAATTTCCACCGATCGGCAGTAGCGCATCCAGCATGCCACGGATAGCATCGAGCATGGCCGCAACCTGGGTCGGCGAGTGGAATATCTTCTCCGTAATCGTAAGGATCAGGACAATAAACGGAAAGAGCGAGAAAATGACATTCGCCGCCACGCTGAACGCATAAGTGTGCACCTCGGTTCCGGACAGAAAGATCAGTAACTCCTTCGTCTGCGGCCACCAGCCTTCTACCTCGATAACGGGCTCCACCTCGGCCATCGGCGTGGTCGCCTGCACGGGAGCGCCCGGCATCATCGCCGGCGTAGCCACGGCCTCGGCCAGCCCCGCAGTCCGCGCCCGCCGCAGCGCCGCTTTCGAAAACATCGACATCGCTCCGTCACCCCTACTGCCATGCTATCAACCCGAGCCGCCCGAGCGCCCAGCGCGCCGCCTCGGCCAGCACCTCGTCCTCGCCCTCGGCCCAGGCGCTCAGCCGCTCGCCGAACGCGACCTCACCGCTGTTCCCCATCGCAATCGCGACGTTCCGCTGCACCCGTCCGCGCCTGGTCCGCTCGAGCGGCGACCCCGCAAACGCCTGCTTGAACGCCGGCCCGTCCATGCCGGCCAGCCACTCCAGCCCCGGATTGACCAGCTCGTCGCGCCTCAGCAGCCCCGGCACCACCGCGACCGGAGCCCGCCGGTTCCACGGGCAGACCTCCTGGCAAATATCGCAGCCAAACACCTGCCGGCCCATCTTCTCGCGCAGATCCTCCGCGATTACGCCCTTCTTCTCGATCGTCAGGTAAGCGATGCAACGCGCGGCATCCATCTCCCGCGCGCCCACCAGCGCATCCGTCGGGCAGGCGTCGATACACCGCGTGCAGCTCCCGCAGCGATCCGCCGCGGCCATCGTCACGCCCGGCGCCACCTCGAGCGAGGTCACGATCACGCCCAGCAGCAGCCACGACCCCTGCGCTTCGTTGAGCACGCAGGTGTTCTTTCCCACCCATCCCACCCCGGCCCTGGCGGCAAAATCCCGCTCGAGCAGCGGGCCGGTATCGACATAGCAGCGAGTCCGGCAATCGGCCCGCGCCAGCAGCTCCGCCTCGATCCCGCGCAGCCGACTCAGCAGGTCGTCGTGGTAATCCACTGCGCCGCCGCGCTCGTCGCCGTTCCAGGCATAGCGCGCAATCCAGCCCGCACCGGCCACCGCCGGGTCGATTGACCGCGGCCCCGCGGCGTTGTAGTTCACCGCGCAAACGACCACGCTGCGCACCCACGGCAAGGCCACGCGCGCGGACCGCCGCAGCAGCTCGCCGGCCTCGTCACGCCGCTTCAGGTACTCCATCTCGCCGGCGCGGCCCTGCTCCACCCAGTCGGTAAAGCGCTGCGCAGTCGCTTGACCGTCGTGGTCGCTCGCGGCCGGTGCGCCCGTCACGCCGCACAGGTCGAACCCGGCCGACAGCGCCCGCCCGCGCACCCACTCGACCAGCTCCGCATCCCAGACCATACGCTCAAGCCTAAATGCCCGTGTTGAACATTTGCCGGACTCCCGCTAAAATAAATAGACGCGGAGAGATGGCAGAGCCCGGTTGAATGCACCTGACTCGAAATCAGACGTACCAGCGATGGTACCGGGGGTTCGAATCCCTCTCTCTCCGCCATACCCTGCTAAGTCGAGCATAATGATCACTTAGCCTGTGGGATCAGCAACTTACGGCCTCCCCCAAGAAATTCCAGCAGGCCAATCGTTACCCTGTTTCTGTGCGCTCCTGCGTCGGATCGTGCCACGGCGAGAAAACATGACCACGCCCAACCGCCCTATTTGCAAGGGAGGCCGCGTTGGCTTGGGCAAACCGATATAGCCAGTAGAACGCCGCAACCGATGACAATACTCCCGAACTGCCGAGGATTGCCGCTATCCCGAGAAGGATGCGCTTTTCTGCGCACGCCTAGAGATTTCGCAAGAACCTCGGCGTTCAGCGCTACGTAGGCGGCGGGGAGTCGCTTACCCGTCTCCGCTAACTCTTCGCGTGCCCGCTCCATCAGACTAAGTACACGCATCGCGCTTATGTGCCCGTGCGTAAGCATCGCCCCGGGAAGTGCCAACCACTGAGCCAGCTGCGAGAACGCTACGGCGTAGAAAAGTAGTTTCCATGCGGCAGCCAGATAGCCGATTCCACCATCCCCAGTCAAGTGGCCTCGAAAAACCCGCTAGCATGAAGGACAGGGCAAGGGTAGCAGCGTCTAGAACAACCAATTTCTCCCAAAATGCTATTTGCAGCTTTAGAAAATCTACGGCTGGAGCCGGGTCTGTGTAGAGATCGTCAACTGTATCGACTGATTTCGGTCGCTCGTCCATACCAGAAGCATACAGGCGGGACACTTTGCCTGGCAGCTCGCCTCTATGTCAATTAGTCGGCCGCCAAGGTCGGCCCTAATGGTTCAAAATCAAGCTCTATCCGAGCAGCAGCAAAGACCGACTCACGGGCTGTTTAAACGCGAGCGCCTAACAACCCGATATCGGAATCCGTTTGCTTCAGGAGAAGTTGCACAACAAGGCGGATCT
>CAXTFS010000121.1:0-8996 GCA_964243395.1 uncultured Acidobacteriaceae bacterium
TCATCAACGCGGGCACGCGTGAGAAGGACGTGCAATGGGTGCGGCAGACGATCGGCTCGATGAGCGGCGTACACATGATGGACGTCAGCGACTACTACACCCAGCTCGCGATCCAGGGGCCGAAGGCACAGGCCACGCTGCAGAAGCTGACCCCCACCGACCTGGCGCCGATTAGGAACTACTGGTTCACCTGGGGCCAGGTTGCTGGCTGTCACAACGTGCTCATCGCGCGCACCGGCTACACCGGCGAGGATGGCTTTGAGATCTATATTCCGGCCGATGAGCCGACCAGTGCGCGTGTCTGGGGTGATGTGCTGTCCGCGGGCGAGGAGTTCGGCATTGTGCCCTGCGGTCTCGGCTCCCGCAACACGCTGCGGCTGGAGGCGGCGATGGCGCTCTACGGCCACGAGATCTCGGACTCCATCAACGTCTTTGAGGCCAACCTCGGCCGCTACTGCAAGCTCGACAAGGGCACGGACTTCGTTGGCCGCGAGGCCTTGCAGGCGATCGCCGATGCGGGTGGCCCCACGCGCCGGCTGGTCGGGCTGGAGATGATCGAGCGGGGAATCGGCCGCGACGGCTATCCCGTGCTGGCGCTCAGCGGCGAACCGATCGGGGAAGTCACGTCAGGCTCGCCTGCGCCGTTTCTGAAAAAGAATATCGCGCTGGCCTACGTGCCCGCCGACATGACCGCACCGGGCACAGAGGTTGCGGTCGAGATTCGCGGCCTGCCGGTGAAGGCGCAGGTGGTGCCGACGCCGTTCTACAAGCGGCCAAAGATCACGGTACCGAACGGTGCCGCGCCAAGCGATGTCGCGCCCAGCGATACCGTGCCGATTATCACCGCCCCGCTCTCCTAGGAAGCCATGAAGCTGAACGCCCTGCCCAGTCGGTTGTTCTGTATAGCGGTCCTCACGTGGCTCGGTACAGCTGCGTCAGCCCAGCAAACGTCGACTCCTAAACCGGAGGAGACGGAGGTCTGGCAGCCCGTTCCCGCGGTCGTGACGCCGGGAGCGACCGAGGCGGCGCCGCCGTCCGATGCGGTGGTTCTCTTCAACGGAACCAGCCTGGACCAGTGGGTCTCGGCGGCCGATGGTTCGCCCGCGCAGTGGGCGGTCGCCGATGGCGTTCTGACCGTACACAAGGGTCCCGGGCCCGTGTCCGGCTCAGGCAGCATCGAGACCCGTCGCCGGTTCAGGGACTACCAGCTCCATGTCGAGTGGAAGATCCCGGCGAACATCACGGGGTCAGGGCAGGGCCGTGGCAACAGCGGTGTGTTTCTGGCTTCGACCGGGCCCGGCGATGCCGGATACGAGCTGCAGATTCTTGACTCCTACCGGAACCCGACTTACGTGAACGGGCAGGCGGGCAGCATCTACAAGCAGGGCATCCCGCTCGTGAACCCGGCCAGAAAACCTGGGGAGTGGCAGAGCTACGACGTGGTCTGGACGGCGCCGAAGTTCAACAGGGACGGTTCGCTCAAGAGCCCGGCCTTTGTGACTGTCCTGTTCAACGGCGTGCTGGTACAGAACCACTTTCAACTGCTGGGCGAAACCCTGTACGTCGGCAAGCCGTTCTACAAGGCCTTTGACGGTGCGCCCATTAAGCTGCAGGCGCATGGAGATAAGAGCGAGCCGATCAGCTTCCGCAACATCTGGGTCCGCGAACTTCCTGGGCCTTAGTGTTCTGTGCCGTGTCACGCGCGTCGGCGGCCAGCACGGTTCGAACGGTGAACAGGTCCTCAGAGCCATCCTCTACAATCAGCACTGGAGACCACACACGCATGGCTTACCCCGAAAACTACCGCTACGCCAAGTCCCACGAGTGGTTGGCGCTTGACGGCGAGACCGGCACGGTCGGCATCACGGATTACGCGCAGCATTCGCTGGGCGACATCGTCTTCGTCGAGCTGCCGAAGGTGGGTCAGGCGATCGAAGCTGGATCGACCTTTGGCTCCGTCGAGAGCGTCAAGGCAGTGAGCGACCTGTATGCACCCATCTCCGGCGAGGTGATCGAGGTCAACGAGGCACTGAATGGCGCGCCGGAAACACTGAATTCCGATGCGAACGGGACGTGGATTCTGAAGCTGACGGTGACGAACACCGACGAGAACAATGCGCTGCTTTCGGCCGCCGATTACGACAAGTTTGTTGCCGAGGAAATCGGCCACTAAGGTGGCAGGAGGTACGAAGTTTGGTGCTTTCCATCCTCTACCTCATCTCGGGTTTAAGTTTCGGCATTTTGGGCTTGTGGCTCTACCGGGTATCCGGCTCACGGCGGCTCAACGGAGCCCGGCGTGTGGGAGCTGACGTGGTACTGAACCTGCTCTCCTCCGTTCTTTTTCTGAGCCTGGTTGTATACAGGACTTGGAAGCACTACTAAGATCGCCGCTCACAAAGACCGGTGAGCGCTGAGGTTTCGAAGATGCGCTATCTGCCTAAATCCCCACAAGACCGCACCGAGATGCTCGCCGACATTGGTGTGTCCTCCATCGATGAGCTCTTCGAGACGGTGCCGGAAGAGTTTCGTCTTACTGCCGACCTCGACATCCCGCGCCAGCACTCCGAGTCCGAGGTGATGGACCGCTTCAAGGCGTATGCGGCGAACCTGGCCTCAGGCGATGCGAATGAGCTGGCAAAGCTGCCGGCCACGCAGCGCTACCCCAGCTTCCTCGGCGCGGGTGCCTACCGTCACTATCGGCCGGTGATCATCGATTCGCTGGTGCAGCGCGGCGAGTTCCTCACCAGCTACACGCCCTACCAGCCCGAGATCGCGCAGGGCACGCTGATGGCGATGTTTGAGTTCCAGACCATGATCTGCGAGCTGACCGGGATGGAGATCGCCAATGCGAGCATGTACGACGGCTCCACTGGCGCGGCGGAAAGCGTGCTGATGGCTTGCCGTGTCACCGGCAAGAGCGGCTGCGCCGTGGCGCGGGCCGTGCACCCGGAGTATCGCGAGGTGCTGAAGACCTCCACGCAGCACCAGGGCATCGACATCGCCGAGTTCGGCTACGACAAAATCACAGGCCGCGTGGACATGGCCGCGCTTGAGGCTTCGATTACACCCGACACCGCGGCCGTGCTGATCCAGTCGCCCAACTTCTTCGGCACGATCGAGGACGTGGCCGCCATTGCAGAGCTGGTGCATGCCAGGGGCGCGCTGCTTATCGTGTCGATCGCGGAGGCTGTCTCACTCGGCATCGTGAAGCCGCCGGCCGAAGCCGATATCGTGTCGCTCGAGGCACAGAGCTTTGGCGTGCCGGTGGGCTTTGGCGGACCGTACTGCGGCGTCATTGCCTGCAAAGAAAAGTTCCTTCGGCAGATGCCCGGGCGGCTCGTGGGCGAGACCAAGGATGTTAACGGCAAGCGCGGCTTCGTGCTGACGCTCTCCACCCGCGAGCAGCACATCCGCCGCGAAAAGGCTACGTCCAACATCTGCACCAACCAGGCGCTGGTCGCGATGATGGTCACGATCTTCATGACCGTGTACGGCAAGCAGGGCCTGAAGGAACTTGCTGAGCAGAACCTTGCCAAGGCTGACTTCCTGCGCAGAACCTTGCTGAAGAGCGGCGCGAAATCGCTCTTCGATGGCACGCCGCGCTTTCACGAGTTTGTGCTCGATGCCGGTGCGCCGGCTGCGGAGGTCAACGAAGATCTGCTCGCGAAGGGCATCGTCGGCGGCCTGGCGCTCGCCAAGTGGTATCCCGAGCTGGGTGAGAACGCTGCCCTCTGGTGTGCGACCGAACTCACCACCCGCGCGCAGATTGAAGACGCCGCCGCGGTGCTCGCCGGCGTGGAACAGCGCCAGCTTGTAAGCGCAGACTGAACGCGACCGATTCACGTACCAGACAGCTGAAGAGGAGAACGACCATGAACGATCTTCACGAGTATGCCGTCACCGTCACCTGGACCGGCAACACCGGCACGGGCACTTCAGGCTACAAGGATTACAGCCGCAGCTTCGAGCTCGAGGCGGAGGGCAAGCACAGCATCGCCGGCTCGTCCGACCCGGCGTTCCGCGGCGACGATGGCCGCTGGAATCCGGAGCAGCTGCTGGTTGGTTCGCTTTCCTCCTGCCACAAGCTCTGGTTTCTGCACCTCGCCGCCGTTGCCGGCGTTGTGGTGACCGAGTACGTTGATCACGCCGAGGGCACGATGCGCACCACACCCGGCGCTGAGACCGGCCGCTTCGAGGGAGTGACTCTGCGCCCGCGGGTGACGCTCACCGCAGCCTCTGACGCGAGCAAGATCCCTGCGCTGCATGAGGACGCGCACCGCCGCTGCTTCATCGCGAACTCGGTTAACTTCCCCGTCCACTGCGAGCCGGTCACGGTGCGTGAGGGCGCGGCGCAACAGGCGTTGGTGACCCGTGGACGTTAGCGCCATCGAAGGCCAGGAACTCAGCACTGTCGAGTTCGTCGCGGACTACGTGCGTCTGCGTTTTGGCGAGGCGGGTTCGCCCGGCCCCATGCTCACGCTGTATGCCTGGCCACACGTGTTGCTCGCAGACTTCTCCATTGCCTTCGGTGAGCCGGAGTATCGCAACGCGCTCTGCGCGCAGATCGGCGAAACGGTGGCGACAGCCAAACTCGAAGAGCTTGACTCAATGACTGTTGAGTTCGAATCGGGCACCGTGATCGCACTCAGCCTGCGCGAAGAAGATCTCGACGGGCCGGAGTCGGGCAGCTATTCGGACGATGGCAGCGGTGAAGGCGAAGAAGAGTTCTAGAGGCTTTCTCGGGCGGCGGGGACAAAAAGCGGCTCCCTCTGCTTCGCTGCGGGATGACAAATCGGGATGACAAAGAAGAGGCGCCCTGAATGCGGCGCCTCTTCTCTTTGCTTAGGGCTTCTGGCGACTTCTTCGCCTAGGACCTGCCATAGCGCCGCACAAACGTGTCGCGCGGCAGACCGTCGCGGCGTGCATGTCGCCACACCGCCTCGGCTTCGCTCTGGCTCATCGCGCCCCCAAGGCTTACCAGAAACGGTGCGTGCCCGCCCGGGCTGAAGACCTGCGCATGCAGTCCCTCGTGCCGTGCGTTCAGACGATCAGCCTTGATCTGCGCCTGATCCTCGCGGTTGAAGGTAAACGCCACCACATACCATCCCGGAGCCGAGGCCGCCGGGCGCGGAATGCTCTGTGCGGCCTCGTGGCGAGTCTCTGGCGCGGCGACCTGCGCCGCAGCTTCGGGAGCGGGTGCCGCAATCGCCGCGACCGGCACGCCGGCTGCCGGCTTCGCGGGCCGGCCGGCGAAGAGATACCAGGCCAGGGAGGCGAGCAGCACGGCCGACGCCACACAGATCAGCCAAATGTGGTTCATTGAGAGGCCCGAAGACTCTGAGAGCCTCGAAAGACCGGAGGGTTCGGCGATCGCAACGGCCTCCTGTCGCCGGGTGCGCAGGGACGGCTGCGCGGGGAGATCTTCCGCGATGCCGGGCGCCGTGTGGAGCGCTGCACCGGGCATCATGCCGGGACTGGAGTGAAGGGCCGAGGCCGCCCGATGCTGCAGAACGCCGGGCGGGATCAGCGGCCTAGCCGGGGCAGGTATCGTGCCGTTACCGACTGGAGCCGGAGCGGCCGCGAGGGGCGCAACGGGACGCGGTGCAGCCGTCGCCGGATCAAGCACAGCTGCAATCTGTTCCAGGCCCCAGGTGTCTTCGAGAGCGTTGGGGATGATGCGGCGGAATGGGTCCGGCAGGCTGATGCCCGGCTTCCAGTCCCGTTCCAGCGTGAGGCACTGCAGCAGCAGCAGCGCAAAGGCGTGGGTATCGCGTCGGCGCAGCTCGGCGCGGCCTTCTTCGGTATTGAACTCGACATCCGCAATGCACTCGCGGACACAGTCGCTGCGGAGCTTGACGACATCGCCCACCGCCAGCACGTTGGCCGGCTCAATGTGCTCGTGAACCAGGCCGTTGTCGTGCAGTGCGCGCAGGGCAGCGAGGACGCTCTTGGCCACCTGGGTCGTCTCGGCCGTCGTCAGTGGGCGCTCTTTCAGCACGTCGCCTAGATTGGCGTCGTTGGGCTCCATCAGCGCGTAGGTCAGGGCCACACCGTCAAAGGTCGTCTGGCCCACGCGCTCAATCTCAATCAGGTTCGTCTGGTGCACCGCCGCGACATGGCGCCAGCGCGTCAGCAATTCTTCTTCATCGAAGTGCGCCTCGGTGAGGCGGATGACGGCTGAATCGCCTTTGCCGGTCGAGGTGGCGAAGAAGCCATTGCGGCCCTCTGAGCGCAGCAGCTTGCTCAGCGTGAACGATCCGGCGATGGTCCTGCCTTCGTATTCGGTCCAAAAATTCATAAGCGCGTTCGCTCCGGTTCTGAGTTGGGGAGGAGTGATCCGGAGAGGCTGCGAGCTCGAAGCTCGAGGGAGTCCCTCTCGGATGCGGCAGGTTTGCCTGTCTCTATTGTGAACGAACCGCAACTGAAAATTCTGTGCTGGTTTGCGAGTATCCCAACAGGACAAGTTGCGGGAACCGAGAACGACACTGTTGCCTTCTCCCCAGATCCGGTTCTGCATCGATCCCGTGGTGCCTACCGCGTCGAAACAGGGCCACGCGGCATGGAGTTTCGTCCCGTGCCGTATGAGACTCTTGAGAGGGAATCGAAGTCAATGGTGGCGCTGGCACGGCTGGGGCGGCGCCGGTCCACGGGAGCGGTATGGCACAGGATAGGTTCGTTGGTACACCGAAGAAGGCGACGACACACGTCAATCAAAACGAGGACCTCATCTTTGAGAAGTCCTCGCCCGGCAAGAAGGGCTATCGCCTTGCCGAGCTTGATGTGCCGGCGATCGATCCGGCCGAGCTGCTGGGCAGTGCCGTGCGCACTGACGATCTCGGCGCGATGCCGGAGCTGAGCGAGATTGAGATCATTCGCCACTTCACGCGGCTTTCCACCTGGAACTATGCGATCGATCTGGGCATGTATCCGCTGGGCTCGTGCACGATGAAGTACAACTCGCGCATCAACGAGGCCGTTGCGCGGCTTGAGGGCCTTGCCGAAGCGCATCCGTACCAGCCTGAGTCGCTGTCGCAGGGCGCGCTCGGCATCATGAAGCTGCTGAGTGAGTGCCTGATCGAGATCACCGGTATGGACGCAATTACGCTGCAGCCGGCAGCCGGTGCGCACGGCGAGTTCACGGGCATTCTGCTCGCACGTGCGTACCACCAGTCGCAGGGCAATCCGCGCAAGAAGATCATCGTGCCGGACTCCGCGCATGGCACCAACCCTGCGACCGCGGCCATCTGCGGTTACCAGGTGAGCAATCTCAAGTCGAACGAACTTGGCATGGTGGATCTCGCGGCTTTGGAAAAGCTGGTCGACGAAGATACCGCTGCGCTCATGCTCACCAACCCGTCGACCATCGGTGTCTTTGAGTCGGACATTCACAAGATTTCGGACATCCTGCATGCCAAGGGCGCACTGCTCTACATGGACGGCGCCAACATGAACGCGCTGGTGGCCAAGACGCGCCCCGGCGACTTCGGTGCGGACGTAATGCACCTCAATCTGCACAAGACGTTCTCCACGCCGCACGGCGGTGGTGGCCCGGGCTCGGGTCCAGTCGCGTGCAAAAAGATTCTTGAGCCCTTTCTGCCGACGCCGGTGGTGAAGATCAACCCGGACGGCACGTTGGGCCTGGACTACAACCGCCCGCAGACTGTGGGCCGTGTGCGCGCCTGGTACGGCAACTTCGGCATGTTTATTCGCGCGCTTGCGTATATCCTCGCGAACGGCCCCGATGGCCTGCGCCAGACCACCGAAGATGCCGTGCTGAATGCGAACTATCTGCGCGCCAAGCTGGAAGGCACCTTTGAGCTGCCGTACAAGACGCGTTCGATGCACGAGGTTGTGTTCTCCGACAAGCTGCAGGCCAAAAATGGCGTGAAGACCGGCGACATGGGCAAGCGGCTGATCGACTACGGATTCCACGCCTACACAACATCGTTCCCGCTGGTGGTGCAGGGCGCGATGATGATTGAGCCGACGGAGTCCGAGTCAAAGGAAGAGCTGGACCTGCTTGTCGATGCGTTGAAGCAGATTGCGCGTGAAGCCGAGGAGAACCCAGAGCTCGTCACAACCGCACCGCACAACACGCGGCTGCAACGCCTTGATGAGACCACCGCGGCGCGCAAGCCTGTTCTGCGCTGGAAGGCTCCGCCGGCAAGCACGCCCGTGCAAACCGACACTGCTGCGAAGGAGTGGTAAAGCTCAACTGGAAGGAGCTTTTGTATCTGCGGTCGCAGTACAAGAGCTCCCTAAAGTTTCACCGGTAGCGCTTACTTCGCGAGCCGGATGTCGACCCACTCGTCTGTCTTCTCCCAACGCATGTGCAGCTGGGTTCCCATACCCGTTGTGTGATCAAACGAGAGGCTCATCAGCTCCTGCTCCGCATCCAGCTTCGCACCATGCATCGGGACGCGGCCCAGATCCTTGGCCCCGTGATACACCGTGCCCCACTGGCCGGTCTCCTTGTTCACGATCAACAGCCACGGCGTTCCGGGTGCGGCGGGAAGTGTGTACAGCGTGTAGCTGCCGGCGGGAACCTGCAGCTTGTCGTTCAGGACCAAAGCCGCTTCTGTGGTGAAGCTGGTCGCCGGATTGGCGCCGGTGCGCCACACCTGGCCGTAGGGCACCACGCCACCCATGACTGTGCGGCAGCGCGCAGAGGGTGCGTTGTAGTGGATGGTCAGAGCCTTGCCACCCAGCCTGGTTTCAGCTACTGCGGCGGGGGACGCGAGCGCTTTCCCACCCATGGATTGCCCATGGTCGCCCACCGGACTGGAGGGGCAGGGCGCTCCGTTTTGCGCATGCGCGAACGGGAGGCTGGTGGAGGCGAGGACGGCGACGAGGGTGAGGAAGCGCGAGCAAGTCATAGCCACCCCATGCTACGCTAGCGAAGTGCCGTGTCAGGGCGCCCGTAGCTCAGCTGGATAGAGCAACAGCCTCCGAAGCTGTAGGTCAGACGTTCGAATCGTCTCGGGCGCACCATCCCC
>CAXTFS010000122.1:0-8979 GCA_964243395.1 uncultured Acidobacteriaceae bacterium
GAACTCTGCGCCAAGCCCGCGTTGTTCCGGCGTGGCACCGTGATCAAAGCCTTCACCCAGCTGCGCTGGATCGCTCTCACTCGGCCAGGGAAGACGGTGTGCGGGATCACTCTCCGGTGGCGGCGGCAAGCTGTGCGCGCCGGTAGGGTCGGCACGGCGCGGGTCGGCGTAGGGATATTTCGGGGCGTTTGGATCGTTCGGATCGTTCGGATCACGGGGATTGCGTGTTTCGTCTGCCATTTATGCAGGCTGCTCCTGGGTTTCGCCCTTCGCCTGTCGTGGCATCTTGCCACCTTCGGGCAAACCGGATTCGTCGGCGATCTCCTGGGCGTAGTCGATCGGCGCATGCTTCTTCAGGAGCGAGTAGATGGTGGGTACAAGAAACAGCGTGCCGGCTGTGGCGAAGAGCAGGCCACCGATCACAGCCCGACCCAGCGGCGCGTTCTGCTCACCACCTTCGCCAAAGGCAAGCGCCATGGGCAGCATGCCGATGATCATCGCGAGCGCCGTCATCAGCACGGGGCGAAGGCGCGTGTGGCCGGCATTCAGGGCGGATTCATGCTGGTCCTTGCCGGCGACGCGCTCATCGTTGGCGAATACGACGAGCAGAATCGAATTGGCCGTGGCCACACCGATGGTCATAATGGTGCCCATCAGCGAGGGAACACTGAAGGTTGTTTGCGTAAGAAAGAGCATCCACAAAATGCCCGAGAACGCGCAGGGTATCGCCATGAGGATGATCAGCGGATCAAGCCAGGATTGAAAATTCACCGCCATGAGCAGGTAGACAAGTCCGATCGCGAAGATGATGCCAATGCCGAGCCGCAGAAACGAATCGTTCATCGTGGCAACTTCACCACGCAGAGCAAGCGTTGTCGACTTGGGCAGGCTGTCGGTTTCCTTGTCGATGATCTTGGTAATCTCGCTGGCCACGCCGCCCAGATCGCGTTGGTCCACATCGGCGTAGATGTCGTACACCGGCTGGATCTGGTAATGATTCACGATGATCGGCGAAGCATCACGCCGGAACGTCGCAACGTTGCCGAGCAGCTGCTCTGCATCGCCGTGAGCCGTGCTGATGGGCGTGCGTGACAACTGCGGTAGCGAGCCCACGCGGTAGATCGGCGTCTGCACCACGATCTGGTAGTTCACGCCATTGTTGATATTGAGCCACTCGTTCGGTGCGGTTTGGCCGGTGCCGCTGAGCGAGATCAGGGTAGACTGCGCAACGTCCTGCTGCGTCAGGCCAATCTGCTCGGCCTTGGTGCGATCGGCGTTGATCTGCATCGTCGGGTAGGACACCTGCTGGTGCAGATGCACATCGACCGCTCCAGGAATCGAGGAGACCTCCGCAAGCAGCTTCTGCGCCAACGCGAAGTTGCCCTTGCCGCGACCGACTACCTGCAGATCGATCGGCGCCGGCAGGCCGAAGTCGAGGATCTGATTGGTGATGTTTGCAGGCGTGAAAAAGAAGACCGCATCCGGAAATTTCTGGTGCAGGTCGGCGCGCAGCTGACGCATATAGAGCTGCGTATCCTTCTTGCCGGGCTTAAGCGCGATGAGAATGTCGCCGTCCGAATTGGAGATCGTGGAGGACTGCGCAAAGGCAAGATTGATGCCGCCGGTGGGGAGGCCGATGTTGTCGAGAATGAGATCGACGCGCTCTGCCGGCACGACCCTGCGAATCTCCTTTTCAACCTGCGCGAAGTACTGTTCGGAATCCTCAATGCGCATGCCCGGCGGCGGATTGACATGCAATTTCATCTGCCCGGAGTCGACATAAGGAAAGAAGTCGCGGCCGATGAACAGCACCAGCGGCAGCGAGCAGAGGATGAGAAACGCAAACAGGCCAAGCGTGACAACGGCGTTGTCGATACACCACGCGAGGGCGCCCTTGTACCGGTGCTGCATACGCTCGAACTGGCGATCGAACTTCTGGTGCCAACGCCAGATCCAGTTCTCGCGCTCTTTGCGCTCACTGGCGTCCTGGTCCTGGTAGAGGTCGATCTCCGCGCGCAGCAGGAAGTGCATCATCGTGGGAACAAGCGTGCGCGAGAGGAAGTAGCTCGCCATCATGGCGAAGACCACGGCCATGGCGAGCGGTCCGAAGAGAAACTTGGCCGCACCGGTCAGCAGCACGACCGGCAGAAACACGATGCAGATGGAGAGTGTTGAGACAAACGCCGGCGCGGCAACCTGCTGGGCAGAGTCGAGGATGGCGCGGGTTAACGGCTTCTTCTCGGCCATGTTGCGGTGGGTGTTTTCGATCTCCACCGTCGCGTCATCGACGAGGATGCCGACCGCGAGTGCAAGGCCGCCGAGGGTCATCACGTTGATGGTTTCGCCGAACGCCGTGAGCACGCATAACGACGTCGCGATCGACAGCGGGATCGAGGTGCAGACGATCAGCGTGGATCGCCATGACCCGAGGAACAGCAGAATCATCAGCCCGGTGAGCAGGGCGGCGATGCCGGCTTCGCGGGCGACCTCGTTGATGGAATCGCGCACAAAGATGGACTGATCGAAGAGTGGAACGATCTTCAGATTGCCGAGGCCAGCCGTGAGCCGCGGGATCAGCGCCTTGGTCTGCGAGACGATGGTGAGTGTTGAGGTCTCACCGTTCTTCAGCACGGTTAAGAGGGCAGAACGCTTGCCGTTCTGGCGCACGATGTTGGTCTGCACCGCGTAGCCCATGTGGACCGACGCGACATCCTTCATGTACGTGACGGCGCCGTTCGATGCGCGAATGGGCAGATCGTCGAGTGCGGAGATCGTCGTGGGACTGGAGTTCAGCTTGACGACAAATTCCTTGTCGCCCATGCGTGCTGTACCGGCCGGCAGAATGAGGTTCTGCTGATTCACCGCCGTTGAGACATCGGTGGCCGACATGTGGTGCGCGAACAGCAGGTTGGGGTCGGTATCGACCATGACCTGCTTCACCTTGCCACCGTAGGGCAGCGGTACGCTGGCACCTTTGACTGTCGCAAGACGTGGACGAATGAAGCTGATGCCGTCGTCATAGAGATCGGCTTCGCTGACGCCCTGGCCGCTCAAGGCAAGCTGCACGATCGGCACGGAGGAGGCGTCGAACTTGACGATGTTGGGAGGAAAGGTGCCTGGAGGCAGAACGCGCAGAATCGTCTGCACGAGTGCCGTTGTCTGCGCGACAGCAAGCTCCACCTTGGCGGTCGGCTGGAAGAAGATGCGGATGACGGCGACGCCCTGATAGCTCTCGCTTTCCAGGTGTTCGATGTCATTGACGGTGGTCGTAAGGCCGCGCTCGCAGGGCGTTACTACACGCCCTTCCATCTCGGTCGGCGTCAGTCCCGCGTAGGTCCACACCACGGTCACAACAGGGATGTTGATGTACGGAAAGATGTCCTTGGGCGCCGTGATTGCCGACCCTATGCCGAGCAGAAAGATCAGCAGGGATACGACGACAAACGTATACGGGCGGCGTAGCGCCAGCCGGACAATCCACATAGACCTGCATGCCTCAATAAACCGTTGCGGTTGGTTATAGGACGCAGAAGATGGGGGCCAGGACGCTGGCGGTGCGGCTTAGACTTGGGTGACGCCGGAAGTGTCGCCATGCGATAGAACAGCGGCGGGAACGACAGAGGTCCTTGGGGCTTCAGCTTTGCGCGTCGCGGATCGGCTGGGCAGGATGCGGCTCATTGCCGCGCGGGCGCTCAGGCGCCGGGATACCGGTGGGGCCGGGAAGCGGCTGGTCCGGAGCGTACTCATTGTCGCCCTCGGGTGTGGCGACGGTGTCGGGTGCCCCTTCAGGCACGGTGTCGAGCACTTCGGTGGGATCTACGGGATAGGCCATCAGTCTTTTCCTCCTGCGCGTTCGGCGTCGCCTTGCACTTCAGCATCAAGCGCAGGGGAGTCCATGGCTTCATCGCCGGGCTCGTCATAGTTTGGTGTCATGCCGGAGATGCGGCCGTCGATCTCGGCATTATCGACCGGAGGTGCGGACTCGTCGCCGGTGAACTCGCCCGGGCCGTCCGGCGCCGGCGTGAGGTTTTCGGCATCCACTTCGTCCGGCGAGCCGTCAGCCTGCGCGCTGTGTTCGTTGCGCATGGGCTCGGCGCCGCGGGCGACGTCGGCTACTTCGTTGTCGGGCTGCGGCGCCCCGGCGAGATCATCGAGGCTGTCGAGCGTTGGTTCCGGCATCGCCATCTCCTCCTGCACGGCCTCGTTCAGCTCGCCGGCCATGCGTTCAAACTCTTCGATGCTGGGCAGCTCGCTCAAGTCCTTCAGGCCAAAGCGCAAAAGAAATTCCTTTGTGGTCTTGTAAAGAATGGGGCGGCCGATGACCTGCTTACGGCCGGCGGTGGTGACGAGCTTGCGCGTCATCAGGCCGACGAGCACGCCGCCCGTATCAACGCCGCGGATCTCGGAGACCTCGGGCGCGGTGACGGGCTGCTTGTACGCGACGACCGCCAACGTCTCGAGCGCCTGCAGGCTCAGTTTGAGCGGCGGCTTCAGCGAGCGCACAAACCCGCGCACCGCATCGTGGTATTCGGGCTTGGTGGCAAAGCGATAGCCACCGGCCACCTCGCGGATTTCCAGGCCACGATCGCCGTTCGCGTACTCGGCGACAAGATTGTCCAGGACCGAGCGCATGTAGTCGCGCAGACGGCGTTCACGGGCGCGGGTTTCGGCGGCGCTCGGCTCTGGAGTGTGGGACTCCTGAGACTGAGGATCATCGCTCGGCGGCGTATCGAAATCTGCCGTTGGTGCCGCAACGTGGCCGGTCGGCGCCTCAGCAGATCTTGATTCCCACTCGGATTGCGCCGGCTCGCTCTCGTCCGGCGGCACGGCGGCAAACGCGTCGGTGCCGAGCGTCTCTGCATTCAGCTCCTCCGGATCGCCAGGTTCCATCTCTTTCAGGAGGAGGACCGGGTCGCTGTCGAGCAGGTTCAGCTGTCCCTGCAGCGCATCGGCCGCATCGAGCTCCGCCTGCGCCTCGCCCCCGAGCAGACTCACGAGCTGCGCCGGCGTTACCGGTTCCTCGGAGGCATAGATGACGGCTTCGATCTTGGCCTTTAAGCTCATGGGTCTAGCAGCGAGCAGTGTACCAAGCGGGTTCCGCGCCCAAACGCCCTTCAGACTTCACGTGAGTGCGGTGGCGACTGCGCTTAGTGGGAGACGATCGCGTTGAAGATCCAGAACAGCGTGCCGGAGAGCAGCGCCGCCGCCGGCAGGGTGAAGACCCACGCCATCGCGATGTTGCGGACCGTCGACATCTGCAGACCGCTGCCGCCCGCCATCATGGTGCCGGCCACGCCCGAGCTCAGCACGTGCGTCGTGGAGACGGGCAGGCCGATCTTGTCGAAGCCATAGATGGTGCACATGGCGATCAGCTCGGCGGAGGCGCCCTGCGCGTAGGTCATGTGCGTCTTGCCGATCTTCTCGCCGACCGTGATCACGATGCGCTTCCAGCCGATCATCGTGCCCAGGCCGAGTGCCAGCGCTACAGCGACCTTCACCCAGGTGGGGATGTACTTGGTGGACTTGTCCAGGAAGCCCTTGTAGTTTGCGATGACCTTTTGATCGGCCGGGGCGATCCTGGGGCCGAACTTGGGGATTAGCCGGAAGGTTTCGGAGACCAGGTACATCTGGTTCCGCACGTTGGCCTGCATCTCCTGCGGCACGTTGCCGAGCGAGCCGTAGCCCACGGCCTCGTTGCGGATGTCGTTGACCATCTGCTGCAGCGCAAGCATTGTCTGCGGTTCGTACTTGTGCGTGCTGGAAAAGCGCTCGAGCTCCTGGCCGGCGTCGCCGACCGTGGCGCCGGGTTGCGCATAGTTGCCCAGCGCGCCGGCGACCTGCGTGGAAACAGCGGCGAAGGTGGTGACATCGCCCTTGTCGACGGTGTGATTGAGCGCATAGGCGGTTGGGACGGTGCCGACGAGGATGAGCATGATGAGGCCCATGCCCTTTTGGCCGTCGTTCGAGCCATGGGCGAAGCTGACGCCGGTGCAGGTAAGCACAAGCAGCGCGCGGATGTAGAACGGCGGTGGCTCTGTGCCTTCGGGTGCCTTGTAGAGCCGTGGATCCTTGAAGAGGCGCTTGGCGACAAAGAAGAGCGCCGCGGCACCGCAGAAGCCGATGACCGGCGAGATGATGAGCGCCTTGAAGACCTTGGTGACCTGTTCCCAGTCGACGCCATTGACGCCGGAGTGGCCGCTCATGAGCTGGTTCGCGACGCCGACCCCGATGACCGAGCCGATCATGGTGTGCGAACTCGACGCCGGCAGACCCTTCCACCAGGTGCCGAGGTTCCACAGGATCGCCGCGATCAGCAGCGCGAACACCATGGAGAAGCCCGAGCCGGAGCTGACCTTGAGGATGAGCTCCACCGGCAGCAGCGCCACGATTGCGTAGGCGACCGCGCCGGAGCTGGTCAGCACGCCGATAAAGTTCCAGATGCCCGACCAGGCCACCGCCAGATGCGGCTCCAGCGAGTGCGTGTAGATCACCGTCGCGACCGCATTGGCGGTGTCATGGAAGCCGTTCACGAACTCGAAGCCCAGTGCAATCAGCAGGGCGACGCCGAGCAGAATGAACGGAAAGATCGAGGCATTGTGGACCACCGAGAGGTCCTTGGTGAGCTTGGTGGCGATGTAGATCACGCCACAGATGAGCAGCACCGCAAAGGCGATGACACCCCATTTGCCGGCGGGGTTATCGGACATCTTCTGGTCAAGGACGGAGCCCTTGTGATTAGCGGCGAGAACGGCGGGGTCGGTGGCGGAGGTGGCCATGGGCTCTCTTTGGGTGCTGAAATCTACGTGCGGCAGTTGCTCTCAGCCTAGGTTGGGACGTGACGTCGGACGTGAACAGGGGATGAACTTTGAGTGACACCACCGCCCGGTTGCACCGGACCTGAAGCAACATCGTGGCGTCTAAGGGTGAGATGGCGACTTTGAAGGTGGTACGCGGCGATATTACGAAGGCGCACGTGGACGCAATCGTCAACGCGGCGAATACGTCCCTGCTGGGTGGCGGCGGGGTGGATGGCGCGATTCACCGGGCTGCAGGGCCTGAGCTCCTGGAGGCTTGCCGGACGCTGGGCGGTTGCCCGACCGGCGAGGCGAAGGCCACTGCGGGTTTTCGTTTGCCGGCCAAGTGGATCTTCCACGCCGTCGGACCAGTGTGGAACGGCGGCGAGCGCGGCGAGGCGGGGAAGCTCGCCGGGTGCTATCGCAGCTGCCTGGCGCTGGCGCACGAGCACGGCGTGAAGAGCATTGCCTTTCCGGCGATTTCGACGGGGATCTACCACTTTCCTAAGGGGCCCGCGGCACAGATCGCCGTCAGCGTCTGCCGCGACCTGGCGGATGCGTGCGGTGTGGAGACCGTCGAGTTTGTCTGCTTCGACGAAGCCACGGCGATGACCTACGAGCGCGAGCTGGGCGAGGCCTAGCGGGCCTGCATCGGGGCCTTACGAAACTTAGCGAGATTTTCGGGGGGCTTAGCGGCTCGCTGCGCCACCTGGCACCTGCGTGTAGGCCGTGCCCCAGTGCGTCAGCAGCCAATGCAGCACGGTGCTGCCGCAGAGCCAGGCCGACTCCACCGCCACACGCGTGCCAATATACGGCGCGGTGACGCTTTCCACGGCCGTGTGGCCCGGCCGCTCCATGGAGTAGTTGCTCCCCGTGCGCAGCACCATGATGCGCGCCGGATCGATGCGACCCAGCGCGGACAGCCGTGCGATGGCCTCCATGAAGCCGGAATCCTCCATCTCCGTCATGACGAAGTTGCCCTTTCCCCCGGTGTAGAGCCGCACCCAGTCGTTGGCGTAGCGCGTCATCACCGCGCCATGCCAGTAGGTATCGGAGGCCAGCGTGTCGCCCAACAGCACAAAGGGCGGGCGCTGTGCGTTGGGGCTGCCGGTGAAGCCGGCGCGAAAGGTCGCCACGGCTGGATCGTCCAGGAGCTTGAGATCCCTGGTCTGCGCATAGGCCCACTCGGCCAGCGAGGCGTTCAGCGGATAGTCCAGCGAGCGCAGCCAGTTGCTGGGCGGGATCGATGGCGGATCGGGGGCCGTGGCGCCGCTGGGAAAGAAGCCGTAGGGCCAGCCGGCGGGCGCCTCACGCGGATCGATGTAACGTGAGGGATCGCCCACCACAAAGCGCGCCCAGGCCGCCGAGCCAATCGACGCGTCGGCTGGGTCCACGCCCGCGATGCCGTTGATGAGGAAGTAGGCATGGGTCAGGTCGAAACGTGGATCGAGCCCGAGCGCCATCAGGCTCGCGGTGGCGTTGACGAGGGTGGTGCCGCTGACCATGCCCAGCACGGTGTGCTCGCGATTGGTGCGCAGCGGATGCACGCCGCCCGGGAAGGGCACGATCTCGTCGAGGTGCTCGCGCTCGACCCAGAGCTGAAACTCGCCGGGAGCGTCCCCGGTGTCGGCGCCAATCTCAAAGGTGGTGACAATGACGGCGCGCACGGGCCAGGGCTTGTCGGCCGTTTGCGCGCGGGCAGACGCCGTCAGGGCGGCCACGAGCGACAGGACCAGAAGACGAAGAGCGGAAGAGGTCATCGGGGCTCCTCAAGTGCACGAACATGCGGTGGTGCAGGCTAGTCCCAGTCGTCGCGGATGCTTTCGCCCGCGTTGGCCATGACTTCGTCGAAGTGATCGGTTTTCTTGAGCAGGATGTCGCCCATCCCCTCGGCTTGGCGCAGCAGAATGGCCTGCAGGCGCACCAGTTCCAGCATCGCGAGAAACGTGCAGATCAGGGCGCGTTCGGAGTGCGTGTTGCGCAGCAGGCGGCGCAGGCTGACGGGCTTGTCTTCCATTAGCAGGCGCCGCTTCATGAAGTCGATCATCTGCGCGACGGTGACGGCGTCCTCGTCGATGCGGTGTACGGGCCGGTCGCGCAGGCGTTCCAGGATGTCGCGAAAGACCCGCACCAGATCGACGGTATCGGCAGCAATCTCGCGCTCATCGCCGGGGACGTCGCTGCC
>CAXTFS010000123.1:0-8972 GCA_964243395.1 uncultured Acidobacteriaceae bacterium
CTGGTGCCACGCGTATCACCCTCAGCGACGCGGAAGGGCACTTCGCGATCTCCGACGTGCCACCCGGCACGTGCACCCTGCAGATCACGCTGGCGGGCTTCGATCCCGCCACCACGCCCATCGTGCTCGGACCCGGTCAGAGCTATGCCCTGTCCCCCGTGACGCTCAAGCTGGCTACCGTGAACATCACGATCGATGCCACGGCATCCCAGAAAGAGCTCGCGGTCCCGCAGTTGCACACCGAAGAACACCAGCGCATCGTCGGCTTTCTGCCGAACTTCTTTGTGAGCTACAACTGGGACGCCCCGCCCATGACAACTCGCCAGAAGTACACCCTGGCATGGAAGAACGTGATGGACCCGGGTAATCTGCTGCTCGTCGGCACCACTGCCGGCGTTCAGCAGGCCGTCAACTCCTTCCCGGGTTATCGGCAAGGGGCCGCGGGGTACGGCAAACGCTACGGCGCCGACCTGGGCAACCTGGTCGGAGGCACCTTCATGGGCGGTGCCGTGCTGCCCTCCCTTTTCCACCAGGACCCGCGCTACTTCTACAAGGGCACCGGCACCGTGCGGTCGCGGATCCTCTATGCGGTCTCGACCGCGGTGATTTGCCGCGGCGACAATGGCCGACGGCAGCCCGCGTTTGCCAGCGTGCTCGGCGATCTCTCCGCCGGGGCGATCTCCAACCTCTACTACGCCCCGTCAGACCGCCAGGGAGCCACCCTCACGATCGAAAATGGCCTGCTCGGCATCGCCGGCGATGCAATGAATGATCTCGTAGAAGAGTTCGTCCTGCACAAGTTCACGACCAAGGGTGCTCGCAAAAAAGACACGTCGCCCTAGCGCTTTATCGCAACCGGAAGCGCACAAACAGCAGCTCTGCCGTGGGTGCCCTGCCATACTCGCTGCGCAGCGCCGCCGGCGTGCGATACGCCGTGAACTGCACGCCAGGTGCAGCCAGCACGTGGGGTCCCAGCGGAAAATCATGGTCGTAGCCGAAGCTGTACTCCGCCACATGTCCAATGGGTAGCTCGGTGAAGCCGACAGGCAGAGGCGTTCCTGGCGTTAACAGCAGTTCATTGGACCGGCCGGCGTTTTCCATGCGCGTCCACACGTAATTTTTGGTCGCGAATCGAAGCAGCGCTTCGAGCAGGTAGCTGTTTTCCTTCGATCCGTCCGCCAGCGAGCGCGTGCGTCCCCACAAAGCTGTTGCGGCCAGGTCCGTGGTTGGCTCCGCGGCCATGTGCATCGGGGGCATCGCCTTATGTGATCGCATATTCGCATTCGCTGCCATGCTTCCGGACATTTGTGAAGCCGCTTTCGCATCCGGCGGCTTGGCTGCGCCCATGTCCATGCCGGCCATCGAACCACCACCCATGTCCATACCAGCCATATCCCCGCCCGACCTGTCCATGCCCGGCATGCCCGGCTGCTTTGCGCCGATCTTGGGCGCTGCCGTCCGGCTCCGAAAAGCGTGGTGGTACATTACGCTGGCGGTCTGCCGCTGCTGGTCTTCGGACGGGTAGAGCGCCTCCGGCGACGGGATGTGCGCAATGGAATACTGCCCTGTCCAGTCCGCCGTGGGGGACACCGTCACACGGGTCGCCACGGAATCGATCGCCAGCCCGTTTGGCGACGGCTGAAAGTGCCAGTGCGCTTCGTCCGGCTCCGCCCCATGAAAGCCGCCCAGTTCCACGCGCACCCAACGGTACGTAAGCCCTCCCGTGAGCACACTAAAGGCAATATGTGTCGAGTCTTCCTGATGATGACCGAGCGCCGCCATGGGATCCTCGCTCGCCGAAAGCCGGTGCGGATAAGCCGTCGGCCCGACCGCCGGATCGCCCACCGGCGCGGCGTAAATGGACAACAGCGTGTTGCGCGAAAGGTGGAGGTCGTACAGCGCTGCGACTTCCATGAAAAAGTCGTGAGGGTGCTGCCCGTCGACGATAGGCGCACCGTATGCCGTCTCACCCTGCTGAAACAGCTCCGGGTAGTTACGATGCGGCACCGTTGCGGGCTCAAACGACAGCATTGCGCGCACCGTCAGCAGGCCGCCCGTACTGCCGTCGCCGTCAGCACGCGCCGACCCGAACGCCCGTTGCGCCATGGGCATTACCCAATTCGTGCTGAAGAAGGCGTCGCGATTGCGCGGTGAGTCCGCCTGCTGCTGTGTGTCGCTGACAAATGCATTGGCATGCAGCATCAGCTGCCATCCATCGCGGGTCGTCATCAGCATCGGCACGGGTGAGCTCGCGGGCTCGATGCTCGTCCCGGAAGAGCCATGCTGCTCCTCGGCCTCGATCAAGGTGCGCGCGGACATCACCTGCTGCGCACACGCCGCGAGGCTGCTTAGAGACAGAACGACAATGGCCCAGGAACGAGAAAGCATGGTTCTTCACAGACGCAGGCGACAGAGGAAAGTCGCACAACCAACCTCAACCTAGCTTTGGATGCAGGAGATGGAAGCCGGTCTTCTCCTGGTACGCATGTGCCAACGCACAGGCCCTGGCCTCACGGTACAGCGGACTGAGGAAGGTGATCGACACCGGGGTTCCCGGGCCGCCCTCATTGTTCAGCGCACCGTCCTTGTTTGTTGGCGGCGGCGGCGCATCGACACCGCGCAAACCGTTCGGCACAATCACCGCCGGTTGGCCGCACAGGTTGGTTGCCACCAGCTGCGCTCCAAAGCTCGGCGTAACAATGACGTCGAACGGCGCGAAGGCCGCCGAAACCTTTTCCATGGCCAGGCGCCGTGCACGCGATGCGTTGATGTAATCCACTGCCGAGTAGAACCGCGCTGTGCGGAAGGCATTCGGCCAATCGAACGGCTCCTGTCCAGCCAGCAATGCATCACGGCTTGAGCGCGTCAGATCATCGAACGCTGCGGCTGCCTCGGCCTCGAGCATTGGCACCAGCGCGCCGTAGTTGAACTTCGGCAACTCCACTGGCTGCAACGTCACACCCATGCCGCGCAGCACTTCGAGCGCCTTCGTGTTGAATTGCGCATCGTAGAGCTCCTGC
The DNA here is from genome assembly GCA_964243395.1 of uncultured Acidobacteriaceae bacterium. Classification (GTDB taxonomy): domain Bacteria; phylum Acidobacteriota; class Terriglobia; order Terriglobales; family Acidobacteriaceae; genus Granulicella. The sequence continues at coordinate 3,021 of CAXTFS010000123.1, forward strand.
GCAAAGTAGGCTTTCTGCCCCGCAATCCGTTTGTTGTACTGCTCCAGTTCCTTGCCGGCCAGCGTCTCCGTAGGCGGCTTGATGGGATCCATCGTGGGCTTGTCAAAGGCGGTTTTCATGTAGCCCACGCGCAACTTGCGCACATCAATCGTCATGTCCACGTTGAAGGCCGCGGGCTGCACGCTGGGGTCATGTCCATCGGGACCATAGATGGCCTCCAGCACCAGTGCCGCGTCTTCCACCGATCGAGTGATCGGCCCAATCTTGTCCATCGACCAGCTCAACGCCATCGCGCCCGTACGCGGCACCAGCCCGAAGGACGGCCGCAGCCCCGTCGTTCCGCAACGTGTCGAAGGCGACGCAATCGACCCCAGCGTCTCCGTGCCAATGCCGAAGCCCACGCAGCCCGCCGCCACCGCGCTCGCCACACCTGCAGACGATCCACTGGAGCCCTGCTTGGTGTTCCACGGATTGCGCGTGCGCACACCCGGCGCCGGTCCCCAAAGGTCGCCCTGCGCCAGCGCCCCCAGTGTCAGCTTCGCCACCAGCACCGCGCCGGCCGCGTCCAGCCGCTTCACCACCTCGGCATCGTAGTCAAAGCTTTGCGTCATGTACGGCCCCGCGCCCCACGTCGTCGGGTAGCCCTTCACCGCCAGCAGATCCTTCGCGCCCCACGGGATGCCATGCAACGGACCGCGCGGTGCGTTCGCCGCCATCTCTCGATCGGCAGCCGCGGCCGCGTCCAGTGCACGTCCTTCCGTCAGGTTGATCACACAGTGCAGCGTGGGATCGTAGCGCTTCAGCCGCAGGAGATACAGCTTCGTAAGATCCACCGACGTGATCTTCTTCGCGCGCAGCAGCTCGCCAAGCTGGCGAACCGTTGCAAAGGCCACCTGCTCCTCGTTGCTCGCGGAAAGGTTTGCAAGGCTCGGCGAGGGTCCCAGCTTCGCCGGCTTTCGCACTGTATCCAACACGGTCCCCGGCAAGACCGGATCCTGCACCAGCGAAGGCGCCACGCTGTTGGCCAACGGCATTGCACGCACGTGCACGATGGCTTCGCGCTGATCGTTCAGCCCTTCCAGCATCACCTTGCGCTGCTCCGGCGTGAACTGCACACCCGCAATCGCCGACGCGGCTTCGATCATCGCGTCGGTGATCTTCGGCAGAGCCGTTGCTGCATCGTCGGCGTGGTCACTCGCGCTCTGTGCCGGCGACTCGACGGATGCCAGTGCCAGCAGCGCCCCGGAGAACAACGTCCCCGACAACAGCGTCGAACCAGCACCCGCTGCGGCGGAAACAGCAAGAAAACGGCGGCGCGTCGCGTCAAGGACGCGCGGAGGCAAAGGTTGGGGGCTCATTCCAGAATTATTGCACTCAGCTTTGTACTCGCCGACGCCCGCATCACGTCTAGTGAGGTATGAGAGGCGCGCGGGCGATTGTCTCCTGCCGCGGATACGCGCGTCTCTCTTCCTCCTCCCTGCCCACTCTTCGCCGGCGCCAGGCTAGCTCTTCACCGCAGCCTTGATGATCGGCAGATCCGTCACGCCAGTCTTCAACGGTCCATCGGTCTTCATGTCAGCCACCAGGGCCTCGGCGATTTGTTGATCCGTAGCCGCCGCGTTCTCAAGCTCCACGGGAAACAGCACGGCGAACTGCAATCCACCGTCGGTCAACTGCAATCGCGACTCGATCTTTGGTGCCGGCAACGCCGTTTCCACCCACGCTTCCACCTGCCGGTGCTGGCCCTGGATGCTCGCACTGTAGCTCGCATACACCTTGTCCACCACGCCCAGAATGGCACCGGTCGCAGCATGCAAATCCGCGTTGCCATTCAGCTTGGCCGTCAGCTCATGCCAGGCATACTCCGTGCCCGGCATCTGCTTGTACAGCGGCGTACCGGTTTGGAAGAGCACCGAATTCGCAAACACCGCCACACGCCCGGTTGAGTGCAACTCCGTCCCGGTGCCTACCAACTCCATCATGTAAAACCGCACCAGCCCCACTTCGATTACATCGCCCGTGACTCCGGCCACCGTGATGCGGTCGCCCACACGCACGCCATAGCGTCCCACGATGAAAAAATAAGCAGCCACCGACAGCAGAATCGTCTGCAAGCCCACAGCGATGCCCGCCGAGATAAAACCTGCAAACGTCGCCAACGAGCTGAACTGCGTCACAAAGCCGAACAACACCACCAGGCCGCTGAGGAAGCCGATAACGGCGCGCCGCACAAACAGCAACTGCCGTCTCCGTCGCACGTCGCTGACATACCGCACTGTGGCGCGGCTCCAAAGACTGCTGATCAATGCGAGAAGCCCCAGTGCAACAGCGATCAACACCACACGAACCAGCAGCGCCTTCAGGATCTCCTTGTATTCGGCGTTGATCGCAACACGCCACGTGGTCAACGTCCCGCGCGTGCTCTCCAGCAGCAGAACCTCCTGGCTCAACGGCATGGTGGCGTCCGCAAGCACCTGGAATGTGTTCGTCAATGTGTCGAACTGCTTGCGCGTATTCGCCAGATCCTGCGCGTTGGTGGTCGGGGTTGCCGCCAGGTTGACCGTCTGCTGGGTCAGCTCCTGCCCTTGCTGCATCGTCGACCGCAGCACCTTCAAAAACGGTGTGCGCAGATCGTTGGCCTGACTGCTCAACATGTCGACTGCCTTGGTTTGGCTGTCAATCTCCCGCAGGCTTGAGAGCAGCTGAAACAGGTACTCGGCCTGGGTCACCACACCGGCATCGCGCGCCGAGGCCAGACTCTCCAGCACCTCCGGTGCCGGGGGCTTGGTGCCTTTGCTGCCGAGCTCCGGGGCAGACCGTAGCAGGCGGTCGATCTCGCCTGCCAATCCCGTATTGTTTTGCGCCGTAGAAAAGCTGCTGATGCGCGTCAGGGCGCTGACCATCGCCTTCTGCAACTCCAGCCCGCCTTCTACCTGTTGTTCCTGTTGCAGCAACGGCGCTCGTTGCGCCGGCTTTGCGGCGAGGAGCTGCTTGGCAATATCGGTCTGCTGTGCCTGCAGTGCCTCCAGCCGCGCCTGTGCCTGGGTCTGCACCGCCACGAGATGCTGCGCCTGCGTCTCCGCCGGTGCTTGTGTCCCGGTTCCACTCGCGTCGTTCGTCGGGGTGGCCTTCGCAGTTCCATTGCCGATTTTGCTCAGCAGCGCCGCTTCATTCTTCGCTGCCTGGAACGCCGTCTGCGCAATCTGCATCGCCTGCGCAGAACTCTGCTCGGCGTACAACACGTCGCTCGGCTCACCCACGGTCTGCAGCGGCACAACAGCGGCCCGGTAGAAGCGCAGCACTGCGTTCAGGTGCGACAGGATCTCCCCATTGCGCTTGGGCACGTTGATGTCCGTGCCCAGCAGTGGCGGCAAGCGCGCAATCTGCAGCTGCAGCAGCGCGCTCGCATCCTCCGTCTTGGCCGCTGCCGTCCTGGGCTCCTCCTTCACCGGCGTTGGCGTGGCTCCGAGGGCGGTCACTGGCCCAGTTGCCGTCATCGCAGTGGTCGGAATCGTCCCACTCACCACGGGAACAGCGCTGGTGCCCTTTGTGGTCTCTACGGAGGCCGCCTGCCCAGTGACGACAGCAGGGGCCATCTGAGCAGGGGCCATCTGGGCAGGCGAAACAACGCAGGTTCCCAGGAAGAACCAGGCAGCGGCCGCTTGTGCGAAGCGCGGAGCGAGCTCTCGCCGCCCCGTTCTTTGTCGACGAAAACTTGTTTGGATCATCACTCCCTTTGACGCCGCGCAGCTCCCGTTCGCTGTTTAGCGACCGCTGCAACTCTCGCGTCACCCCCCGCCCCATTGCCCTAACGCGGAAGCAGTTGTCCCGGCTGCACCACACGGATGAGGTGGTCGGTGAAGTCGCCATGCATGCTCGCCACGTTGACCTTGGGCATGTGGCAGCTCACACATTGGGCGGTGGCCTTCGGACAGACCTTGCCCGCATGCTCCGCACCCGCGACCGTTGCCGCGGCATGGCACTGCAGACAGTGCCGGTCGTACGACACAGCATCGCGCTGTAACGGCTCATGCGGATTATGGCAGGCTACACAGGTCAGGCGCGCGTCCGGTCCCGCCCGCCAGCACTTACTCTCCTCCAGGCGGTACGGCTGGAAGCGCACCACTGCTGAGTTCTGTGCCTGGTTGGTTGAGAAGTTCACATCCGCAAACGTGCGATGACACGCACCACAGTAGTCATTGCTGTCCGAGGGCGAGAGCTTCGCCGGATTGAACACCGCGCTGCTCACGACCCCATGCACTCCCGCGCCTGCAGGGGTCGGCTTGGCGCCAGCCATCTGCGTGACGTGCTGCTGTCCCGGGCCATGGCACGCTTCACATCCGAGCCCGGCCTCCGCCTTGTGCGGATTGAAGCCTTCGGCAGTGGTGGAGTGAACCGTATGGCAATTAAAGCAACGGCGTGCATCCGACGAGCTCAACAATGTGCCCAGCGCCGCCGTCAGGTCACCACCCGGCTCACTCAGTCCGGTCGTGATGTCCAGCCTGGCCGGATTGCGGTAGTACGTTGCCTGGCTTTGATACCAGTGCCCGTCCGCCTCATACAGAAAGGTTTGGCCAAGATCGCCCGCACCCATCACCCAGTCCAACATGCGGGACAGATGATGCGCCCCATCCGCAACGCTGTACTCCAGGCCTGTATCGCTCGCGTGCAGAGACGCACCGCCGGCCCGCAGGGAATACACGTACGGCGACGACGTAAACGTCAGTGGCGTCTTCTGTCGCAGTGTCTTCGCCTCGCCGGCAACCGTTGCGGCGCGCACCATCGAGGTTGCATGTGCAGCCTCTTCCGTGTGGCACTGCGTACAGGCGGCGGAACCCGCAAAGTTTGCTAACGGTGTCGTCGACATCGTCGGCCACCACGGCTCGACCTCCAGCCGCTCACTCGTGGTCATCTGCAGGTCTTCCGTAGCCTGTGCGTGGACGGCACTCGCCGCAAAAACAAGCGAAGCCAGAAGCACGAACCATAGCTTGACCTTCGCTCGCGCCCTCTGCTTCATGTACCCGTTCTCACAGGGACCGCTCTGACCCGCGCGCGCCCATTTCGTACGGAGTTTACGGGATCAGCCGCAGCACAGGCGAACCGCGTTTTTGCAGGACTGGATACCCAGCGCTAGAGGTCCGGCACCTGGACGTCCGGCACCTGGATATTCAGGTTGTTCAGATCTGGATCTCCAGGTTCTTTCAGCTCTAGATATCCAGGTTCTTCAGCTCTAGATATCCAGGTTCTTCACATCCAGCGCATTCTCTTCGATGAACTTGCGGCGCGACTCCACATCCTCACCCATCAGCGTCGTGAAGATCTCTTCGGCCGCCGCAATGTCCTCCAACCGCACCTGCAACAGCGTGCGCCGGGCCGGATCCATCGTGGTCTCCCACAGCTGCGGCGCGGTCATCTCGCCAAGGCCCTTGTACCGCTGCACCTGGTACTCCTTGCGGCCCTGCTCGATGACGTACTCGAACACCTCGCGCACCGTGGTCTTCTCGACCGGATCCTGCGAGGCCTTGCCCGGCCGCTTGCCGGGCCGCGCCTCATCCATGGTGCCCGGCGCCGCGGCGATCGTCTCGTTCACGCCCTTTTCCTGCTCGACCTCGTCGGCCTCATCCAACTCGGCCTGCGTGGGCGTTGCGCTTACGACCGTGTCGGCCTTCTTCGCCGCAGCCGAATCCCTGTTCGCATACTCAATGTGGAACGGTCCCTTGAGCGCATCGCCGAGCTGCGCCTGCTTGCCCAGCAACTGGCGCGACTCCGGCGCACTCGCCAGTGTCCAGTCGATCTTGCGCACCGCACCCTGCGCATCGGTGTAGCTCACCGAGTACATCTGGTGCTCCTCGTCGAGCTCCACCGCAGACGCAGCCTTGAATTGCCAGTGCCGCTCCAGCGCGAGCAACCGACCACCCAGAGCCTCGAGCTCCTCCTGCGACTCGAAGCCGT
>CAXTFS010000124.1:0-8967 GCA_964243395.1 uncultured Acidobacteriaceae bacterium
GAACGCCTTGGGGATAAGCCTGCCGCCCAGTCCGGCATACGTCCAAAGCATGGCCCACGGCGTGGTGTGTGCCCCTGCGAGCGCAAGGCTTGCAAGAAGCGCCGCAACCACCAGCAGCACAGCACCTGCTCTTGCGAGCCCGCCCCGGATCAGCACCCACAGGCACAGCAGAATGACCGGGAAGGCGGTGTTCGGTTTGGAGAGAAGCAGGCAGGCACAGGCAAGCGTCAGGTGCAGCAAAGCTTCCAACCGTACCCGGCGGTGCACGGACGATTCGGCGCTAAGGACGGCAAGAGTTGCGAACACGGCGTAGATCCCAAAGCTTTCAGCAAGGGCGGCGTGCCACAGGTAGTTGATGCTGACCAGCAGAATGATTTGCCCGGCGGCGAACGCGAGCGCCATTTGTACAGCGACCCGGTCGCCAAGCGACCTACGCAGCAGTGTGCCAACGCGCAGCCCGAGCAGGAGCAGCAGCGCGAAGACCAAGCAGGCACCCAGGGCGATCGCATGCCACGTCACCCCGAAGAGCCGAAACGACAGCGCCGTCAGCCCATACAACGATGGGGGAAAGGTGACGACGAAATCTCGGCCGGGTACCTGCCCCTGGAGGACACGCCAGCCCGCATCGATCATGGGACTCACATCGTAGCCACTGAAACCGTGACTGCTGAGTCGCAGACTCCCGATGCATGCGCCCACGCCAACAGCGATCAGCAGTGTCGCGCAGAGGGAGTATGGCCTGACGCGCATCGCCGGATTATAGCGGTGATTTCGGGCGCAGCAGGTGGCAGAAGCACCGTCACAGCCGCGCGCGCGTACACTTGAACTGCTCAGGAGCCTGGAACCACATGCCGGAAAATCTGAACAAACGGATCTCTGCACGCAATCACCTGCACGGCACGATCGAGGAGATTGTTCTCGGCACCGTGACGGCCAAGGTGACCGTTCGCGTGGCTGAGAACATCATCGAGTCCGTGATCACGCGGCAGAGCGTGGAAGAGATGGGTATCAAGGTGGGCGACACGGTCACCGCGCTCATCAAGTCAACGGAAGTGATGATCATGACGGACTAACGACCGCATGCTGGCCTGAAAACAATGACCCCTGACCTTGATCTGCCCATTCTTGACGAGCAGGAGCAACGCCTGCGCTTCCCGTCCTTCAACGCAGACACCGCGTGGCTGGTTGGATCTGCGCTCCGATCTGCGCTGTTGGGGACGGGCGCCGGCGGCACGGTGGAGATCGAAGTTGCAGGCCAGCTTCTGTTTGCCTGCGCGACGACGGACGCTACCGCGGGGCAGGCGAACTGGATCCGCCGCAAGCGCAATACGGTGCACCACTTTGGCCGCAGCACCTATGCGGTCGGCCGCAAGCTGGAGCGCGAAGGCGGCACCCTGACGAGCAAACACGGCCTGGCCGAAGCCGACTTCGTCGCCCACGGTGGCGGCTTTCCCATCTGGCTTGCCGGCACGGGGCCGGTCGGCAGCGTAGTGCTCTCCGGATTGCCGCAACGCGAAGACCACAACGTGGTGATCGAGGCCCTGGCGAAGATTCTGGGCCTCGACGTTCCACGACTCGCCTGATGAGTACCCCCATACGCATCTCCAAACGCGCGGCGGACCGGCTGCGAGCCGGCCACCTCTGGGTGTATCGCTCTGAGTTGCTGGAGCCGGCGGCTGCACCCGCGGCAGCGCCCGCGCCTCAAGACCCAACCGAAGCCCAGGTGGTTGCCCCCGGGGCGCTGGTCACCGTCGCCGACGCTGCCGGCCGGCCGCTGGGAACAGCCCTGTATTCGTCGTCGTCCCTGATCGCACTGCGGCTCGTGTCCCGGACGCCGGAGCTCACGCGCTCCGCGTACCTCGAAGACCTGCGCAGGCACGTGCTGCAGGCCCTCGCCGTACGCCGGCAGGTCGCCCCGATGAGCGATGCTCCGGGAGGGGAGACCGACGCACAGCGGCTTCTCTTCTCCGAGGCGGACAGCCTTCCGGGCATGGTCGCCGATCGTTACGCCGGCCTCGTCATCGTGCAGCTGCTGATCCAGGGCACCGCGCAGGACGACGTGCGTGCCGTGCTGGCGGAGGTGTTGCGCGCCGAGCTGGCCTCTGGCGCAGAACCGTTGACGATCTGGGAGCGGCCCGACCCGCGCATTCGTGAGTTGGAGGAGCTCCCTGCCCCGCCGGCAGAGGCGCTGCTGCACACCGGGACGGGGGAGCCCGCGGCCGCAACCACCTTTTTGCTCAACGGTCTGCGCTTTGGCTACGATGTGGGTGCCGGGCAGAAGACGGGCGCCTTTCTCGATCAGCGCCTGAACTACACCGCGGCCGCGGAGTGGGTGCGGCGCTCGGGGCACACGGGACATGCGCTCGATATTTGCACGTATCAGGGCGGTTTTGCGCTGCATCTTGCGCGTGTGTGTGACCGTGTCACGGGGGTCGATGCGTCCCGCACTGCGCTGGGCGTGGCCGATCGCAACCTGGCGCTGAACAGCGGTCTTCGCGCGGACGTCAACTGGCTTGAGGCGGATGCCTTCGACCTGCTGCGCGCGCTGGACGATGCTCGCGGCAAGAAGGGTTCCGTGGCGGGCCTGCCCTCGAGTTTCGACGCGATCGTGCTCGATCCGCCCGCGTTTGCGAAGAGCAAGCGCGCGGCGGAGGGTGCACTGCGGGGCTACAAAGAGCTGAACCTGCGCGCGTTGCGACTGCTGGCGCCGGGCGGCACGTTGATCACGTGCTCGTGCTCGCACCACGTCTCGCTGGAGGCGTTCACAGCCGTGCTCGCGGAGGCGGCTGCGGATGCAGGGCGGCGCGTGCAGCTGCTCGAGGTGCGCGCCGCCGCGCCCGACCATCCTGAGGTGCTGACGCTACCCGAGACGCGCTACCTGAAGTGCCTCATCTGTCGCGTGGCTTGACGCGGGGGTGGTTCAGCTTCCCGGCCCGCTTGACTACACTGGGGCAGTGGACGTGCTCGGCTCCGCAATCCCGCTGCTTACGGCGATGCTTACGCTTTGCGGCATCGGGTACAGCCTGCTTGCGCTGTGGGGCGTGCGTTCGTTTCGCCTGGCCTCGCTCAAACAAGCGCAACCCGACACTTCTGCAACGCCTCCAGGCGTGTCCATCCTGAAGCCTCTGCGTGGGGTCGATCCGCGGATGTACACCGGTTTTGTGAGCCACTGCACGCAGCGCTACGCGGGCGCGTACGAGATCCTCTTCGGCGTCGGCTCGCTGGAGGATGCCGCCGTTGCCGAGGTGGCGCGTCTGCGCGTGGAATACCCTGGTGTCGCCATCCGCCTCGTCGAGTGTGCCGAGCGGCTGGGGCCGAACGGGAAGGTGTCGAGCCTGGCACAACTGCTGCCGCACGCACAGTATGAGCACATCGTCGTGAACGACTCCGACATCCTTGTGTCGCCGGACTACCTCACCCACATCCTCGCTCCATTTGCGCCGGCTGGGACCGCAGCGTCGCCAGCTCAGGGCAAACCGGTGGGACTCGTGACGGTGCCCTATCTTGGCCGTGCCGGCAGCACCGTGTTTTCACGGCTGGAGGCGCTTGGCATCTCCACCGACTTCATTCCCGGTGTGCTGGCCGCGCGGGCGATCGAAGGAGGTCTGCGGTTTGGCCTCGGATCCACGCTGGCGACCACAAAATCAGCGCTCGCCAGCATCGGTGGGTTCGAGGCGCTTGCGGATCAACTCGCCGACGACTACGAGCTGGGGGCGCGGCTGTACGGCGCTGGCTACCGTGTTGAGTTGGTAACCGAGATCGTGGCCACGTCCCTTGCGGCGTATGACCTGCGCGGCTTTGCGAGTCACCAGTTACGTTGGGCGCGCTCCACGCGGGATTCCCGACGCGCCGGCTATTTAGGCCTTGCCGTAACCTACGTGCTGCCCTGGGCGCTGGCCACCGTGCTGGCGAGTGGTTTTGCGTTCTGGAGCTTCTCGCTCCTCACACTGGCCCTCTTTGTGCGGCTTGTTGTGGCGCTACGTGTGGGCGTCGGCCTGCTGCGCGACGAGCAGGTGCTGCAGGATCTGCTTTGGCTGCCGGTACGCGACCTCTTCGGGTTGTTTTTCTGGGCGTGGAGTTATGCTTCTGACACGATTGTGTGGCGGGGCGAACGGTTTCGGCTGAAACGCGGGCGGCTGGAGCGAATGTGAATTCGCATTCGCTCAGAGCTCGCTACCGGCTGGCCTGCGGGCCCGTGCGCGGCCTGGGATGTGCCAACGTTCTCGCTGCCGAAGCCGTCCATGACCCCGGTATTCTGCATGAGCTTGTGGCGGCGTTGGATGACCCAAACGATCTCGTCCGAACACGTGCCAGCAATGCGCTCCGCAAGGTGCAGGCTGCGGAGCCTGAACGATGCTGCGCTGCGCACACGCGTGCGAACCTTCACCGAAAGATCGCTGGAGGATGGAAGCGCGGCGGTACGTGCACGTGCGCGTAAGCTTCACCACATCATGGAGGGAGCTTAGCGTTCAGCTTTGCGGATCGTCCGTTGTGCGCAAGCCGTCCGGCGCGCGCAGCCGGTCGTCGAGATCGTCCAGCTTGTCCGTCATCAAATTCAGCTTGCGCGAAAGTGACTGGATCTCGGTCTCGGAGCGCCGATTCACCTCAAAATCGAGCTCGGAACGCAGGCGATCCCGCGAGTCCTGGCGGTTCTGGCTCATCATGATTACCGGTGCCTGGATCGCGGCCAGCATGGAGAGGAACAGGTTCAGCAAAATAAAGGGGTACGGGTCCCACGCCTTGCCGCGCAGCGCAATGTTGATCGCCGTATAGACGAGCAGGATGAGGGCGAACAGGATGATGAAGCGCCACGAGCCGCCAAACGAGGCTACGCGATCGGCAATGCGCTCGCCAAAGGTTTCGCGCTCATCGATCAGCTCGTTCGGATTGCGTGCGGAGCGCCCCCGCACCAGCTGCTGTGTCGAATGAATCTCCCGCGCAACGACCGTCAGCAGATCCAGTCCGGCCATGGGTTTGCGTTGCAACAGCTCGGTCAGATCGTTGCGGTCCACCTCCACACAACTCGTCGCTTCCATGGCGACCGCTGTGGTCTGGTGGGCCGTGTTGTCCAACATGGAAGCAAAGCCGAAGAAATCGCCATGCTTCGGTTCCGAGAACAAAACTTCCTGCTGATCCTGATCGATGGAGGTCACGCGCACACTGCCGGTGAGCACGATAAAGGCGCGCGCCGCAGGGTCGCCGGCCTTGTAGATGCGTTGTTTTGCTGAGAAATCCCGCATTTCCACCTGCTGGGCGAGCACGGCGAGTTCATCCTCGTCGAGCAGGGAAAAGAGCGGGACGTGACTGAGTTCTTGTGGAAGACAGGGCATGGCTTTTTCGCGAAGTCGAACCGATGCTATCGCACTTCGCCCACCGCGCCGAGAGCGGGTGACTGGCGTGGTTCGTGCAGCCGGTCGGTTCACGTGCTCCGTTTCGTTCGCGTGGTCGGCTACTTCGGCTGATTGCTCACGATCTGCTTGCCCCCGCCCGCCGCAAGCACGTACACCGGCCCGGGCAGCGCCGGCAGCGTATTCGGTGGGTCGGTCGTCGACTGCCACAGAAAGACACGTTGCGGACCGGCCCAACGGGCGGCCAGGCTCTCCGGCGTCTCAAAGATGCGCGGCGCATCCGGGAAGAAGGAGCCGTACCAAAGGTTTGAACTACGGCCTTCCAGAATGTGCACGTCGTTGCGCTTAAGGTAGAAGCCCAGCGTTGAGCCCGATTCGTACTCGCCATGAATGGCAACCAGGTCCTGCGGCCTCACCTGCGGAGCGATGGTCTCCGCGAGTTGTGCCGAGGTCAGTACGGGCGCAAAGATGGAAAGCCCCATATGTGCGGCGAGAAGGAAGCCGAACGTGCTCGCCGCCAACACCAGGTTGGAGCGATGCACCTCCCGCCGCAGCCGCAGCCACCAGGCTGCCGGCCAGCCCAGGCCAAGGCACATTGCCGTCAGGGCAAGGGGCGCACGAAACAGGCCCAAGGCCTTCGCGTTGAGATCGAGAAAATGCCCAAAGCTGAGCGCATACTCGCCGGGGTTCTGTTGCAACAGCTGTGCCAGATCCGTCCCGCGATCCGGAGTGTGCGTATGCAGGATAAAAAGCAGACACGCACAGCCGACCACGGAGCCCAGCACCGCCAGAACGGCCGTGATGCGCTTGCCTGCGATGCGATGCCGCTCGGCGACCCCCTTCTCCACGGCGCGGCGTGCCAGCCATCCGGCGATCAGGACGGCGACCGCGGGCAAGGCCGGCAGCACGTAGTACTCCTGCCGCGTGGAAAGCGAGAAAAACAAAAGCACAAACGCGCCCCAGACGACGAGCAGCAACAGCCCACGTTGCCGCAGGGGAAGATCGTGCCGGCGAAACTGACTACGCCAGCGCGGCGACCCGAGTGGCACCGCCCATCCCACGGCCTTGAAGGCGAAGGCCGACCAGGGCATCAGCCAGATCAGGCACAGCCCCCAGAACAGCCACAGCGGCGCGGTGTCGTAATCACGCGGCACACGCAGGTTCAGGTAGCGCAGGGCGTGCTCGTTCATGAAGTAGAACCACCACCAGCCGCGCACATTGCCGTCGGTCGGCAGAGGCACCTGCCAATGACCCCACGGGAACACCGAGGACGCGTCATGGAGAAACAGAAACGGTGCGGGATGCCCCTGACCGGGGTTCGCGAGCCCGGCCAACAGGTGCCACGGCGCCGCGATGATCACAAACACAAGGAGCGAGCTCCACGGAAAGAGCGCCCGCAGGCGCCGCACCGTGCGATGTGTGCCCCGACTGAGCAGCAGGTACAGTACCGCGATCGTCACCGGGAACACAACGCCGATCAGGCCCTTGGTGAGCACGTTTAGGGCGCAGCTCGCGGCAAAGCCCCAGCAAAGGGAGCGCAACCGTCCTCGTTCCGCAGGGCGGCGCGTACCGTCGAGCTCCTCGGTACGCCACAGGCACCACAGGGCGGCGGTGATCCAAAGGCACACCATCGCGTCCGGGATGGTGATGCGCGTGAAGATGAAGATGCCAAAGCTGGAGAGCAGAATCAGTGCGCTATACAGACCCGCGCGGGCCGAGCGAAACAGGTGCCGTGCGAAGGCTTCCACCAGCAGAGCGAGGGCGAGCACGGCCAGGGCGAGCGGGATCCGTGCCGCGGCTGCGAGCGGCTGCGGCCGGTGCGCGCCGCACAGCGTCGCCAGCCGCATGCTCGCCGCCATGGACCAGTACAGCAGCGGCGCCTTTTCCAGGTAGCGAATACCATTCGCATACAGCGTGACGTAGTCATGGCGCAGCAACATTTCGCGCGCTACTTCGACATGCACGCTGTCGGCGTCATCGAGCAGGGCGGGGCGCCACAGCGTAAAGCTGGCGTAGAACGTGATCCACAACAGGACGACACAAAGGGCAGTGGAGCGTGGCCGTGCTGGAATCGTGCCGGTCGCCATTCGCTTCAGTGTACGGGCGCTCCCGTAAACTGAATGGGTGGGGCACATGCGGCCAATCCGTGCGGGGGAAGCGCAATCGCTGGTGCAGATCGCCGCGGAAAGGCCCGGACCACCGGCCGAAATGATCTTTGGCGAGTGGTACCCGGCGGTTCGTGCGGAGTGCCTTAAGCGCACCGGCACGGCGCTGACGACATTGCTCGGGATTCCGCTGCTGGTCGGCCGCAAGATCGACGGCACCCTGTTTGCCCTGCGAGACCTTTGCCCACATCGCGGCATTCCGCTTTCGGCCGGCTGGTTCGATGGCGAAACCGTGATGTGTAAGTACCATGGCTGGCGTTTCGAGCCCTGCAGCGGCCGCTGCGAAGAGATCCCCTCGCTCACGTCGCACGATCATCTCGAACCCACGCGCATCTACGCGAACGCGTTTCCCGTGCGCGAGCGGGACGGCTATGCGTGGGTCTATGTGCCCGCTGCCGGCGCAGGGCGCGTACTCGATGAGAGCACTCTGCCGGCGGTGCCGGAGCTGCGGAAGTTTACCGCCAACTTTCGCGCGGCGCACCTCTCCGCAGAGCTGCCGTGCAACGTCGATCACGGCATCATCGGGCTGATGGATCCGGCGCATGGGCCGTTTGTGCATCAAGCGTGGTGGTGGCGTTCGGCCGCGAGCATCCACGAAAAAACCAAGGAGTTCGAGCCGCTTTTCGACGCGGAGCACGACGGCCGCAACGCCGGCTTTCGCATGAGTCCGCATGCGCCGAGCTCCAACAGCGCACCGTACAAGCTGCTCGGAAAACCCGTGACGACGATCGACTTCACCCTGCCCAATCGCCGCTACGAGACCATCGTTGCCACGAATGACAGCGGCAAGCAGCGCTGGTTTTCATCGCTCACCACCGTGACACCCGTAACGCCATCCACGTGCCGCATCGATGTGGCTGCTGCCTGGAACATCGGTTACTACGTGCCGTTCATTACGCCGCTGGTGCGCTTCTTTGGTGCGCGCTTCGTTGCACAGGATCAGCAAACGATGGTGGAGCAGGCACGCGGCCTGCGCTCCAATCCTGGGCTGATGCTGATCGATGACGCAGACAAGCCCGCCAAGTGGTATTTCGCCTTGAAACAGCGTCGGCTCACGGGCAAGGGCGAGCATCCGCTGGCAGGTGGCCCGGTGCAACTGCACTGGCGAAGTTAGCTCTGACGCAGCTTGGCGTGTGCCTCGTCGATGGCCTGCTGCAGCAGGGCGGGACCACCTTCGACCATGCGCCCATGACCACTGGCGTAGCGCTTGATCTGCGTGCCCAGCGTGTCGAGCAGTTTGTGCGCGCTGACCAGTGCCGTGGGTTTGTGCCAGGTTGCGAGGGAAGCAAAGGGAAAGAACCATGGCCCGAAACCAGTCACGTGGACCTGCCCACCAAGGCACAGCAGCGCGTCACCGGTGTACAGCGTGCCATCGCGTTCATCGAAGAAGCTGGCGTGCCCGGGCGTATGGCCAGGCGTTGTAATCACGCGCAGTGAGCCGAAAAGTTCCCCGT
>CAXTFS010000125.1:0-7310 GCA_964243395.1 uncultured Acidobacteriaceae bacterium
CTGCCGCTCTTCGCTTTTCGCCGTCATCCTGAGCGTAGCGAAGGACCCCGCATTGTCGCTGCGGCTACCTCTAAAGGTAACTCATTTAGCATCTCTCCGGGCAACGCAGTTCAGCATCTATCGACCGCAAATCCCTACGGGATTACAACAAGACCAATCCCGCCTTTTGTTGTCATTCCGTAGCAAAGCGGAGGATCTGCGGTTCGCACCAGCACCACCCTAGCGAAATACCTCAAGAATGCGTGGGAAACAGCTTCGTAATATCGTTGAAAATAACCACCGCAGCAAACAGAAGTATAAACACGAACGCCACCTGAAACACCCGCTCCTTCACCTGCGGGCTCACATCCCGCCGCATCAGGCTCTCGATAAACAGAAAGACAATCATCCCACCATCCAAAATCGGAATCGGCAGCAGGTTGAAGATCCCCAGATTGAGCGAGATCATCGCCATCGTCATGATGATCGGGTACCAGCCCTTCTGCGAGAAGGCCTCGTGCACCTGCACCCCCATCCCGATCGGGCTCGACATCGACTTGATCGACACCTGCCGCGTGAACAACCGGTGCAGAATATCCAGGATCAGCCGCGAGTTCTTCACATTCTCCTGCCACGACATCGCCGCCGCCCGGCCCAGCGGATAGTGCTCCACCCGCGTCGGCGGATTGCTGTTGACGAACCCCAACCGGTACGCCTTGCCCTCCTGCGTATCGGCCAGGTAGGGCACCACGGGGATGCGCAGCGTCTCTGCCCCGCGCGCGATCGTCAGCTGCACCGGCGCTCCGGGCTGCGCTTTTTCGGCATCCTGAACATACGCCAGCAGCGCCGCCACCGAGTGCGGTTGCAACTCGCCGATCGCCAGAATCAAATCGTGCGGCTGCAGCCCCGCGCGCGCCGCCGGCGACGTCGCATCCGGCAGCGACGACACCTCAAGCGCCTTCTGCTCCACCGGCACCATGCCCAGGCTCGTCACGTCGAAGTCCTCGGGCTTGCCCTTGTTCTCCACAAACAGCTTCGTATCCGTGCGTTTTCCCTGGTGAACGAACGAAAACGGCGCGTCGTGGTTAAAATTCCCACCATTCTGCGCGCGAATCTGCAGGTCTTCGTATGAGGGATCCACCTGGTTGTCGAAGAAAATGACATGGTCGCCCGCCTGGATCCCCGTCCGCGCCATGGGCGACCCCGGCGACACATAGTCCGCCACCACCGGCGCCGAGACATACTCGGGCACCTCGTTGTGGAACATATACAGCCCCAGCAGCAGCACAAACGCCAGCACAAAATTGAATACCGGCCCGGCCAGCGTGATCAGCGTCCGCTGCCAGCGCGGGTGGTTCTGGTACTCGCCCGGGTCGTCCGTGTGCGCCTCCCCGGTCAGCTCCATACCGGCCATCTTGACGTACCCGCCCACCGGAAACAGGTTCAGCCGGTAGTCCGTGCCGTTGTGCACGACGCCGAACAGGCGCTGCCCAAACCCGACCGCAAACGCGTCCACGCGCACGCCGCACGCCTTCGCGGCCAGGAAATGTCCAAGCTCATGCACAACGACCATGATGCCGAGCACCAGGCCGAACTGCGCGAACCCGGCCAGCTTGTCGGCAATGTCAAAGGCGAAAAAGGCGGCGAGGAGCAAGGAGACCTCTTACAAGCGGTTGGCGATGACTTCTTCAGCACACGCGCGGGCCTCACGGTCCGCGACGAGCACCTGCTGGATAGACTCCGGACGGCCCCCCGGGGTGAGTGCAAGCACACGTTCGATTGTAGCGGGAATGCCCATAAACGGGAGCCGGCCCGCAAGAAAGGCCGCAACCGCGATTTCATCGGACGCATTCAACGCAATGCACGCAGCCGGCCCCGCAGCCGCGGCCTCATACGCAAGGCGCAGACAGGGAAAACGCGCAAAGTCCGGCTGCTCGAAGTTCAGCTGCGCCAACTGCGCCAGGTCGAACGTCAGGTTCGAAGCCGGCCGCTCCGGGTAGGCCAGCGCGTACAGGATCGGCAGCCGCATATCCGTCACCGAAATCTGCGCAAGAATCGAACCGTCGATAAACTCGACCAGCGAGTGCACCGTCGATTGCGGGTGCACCGTCACCCGGACCCGCTCGGGCGGAAGCGAAAACAGCCGGCAGGCCTCGATAATTTCCAGCCCCTTGTTGAGCATCGTCGCGGAATCGACCGTGATCCGCTGCCCCATCACCCAGGTCGGATGCTTCAGCGCCTGCGCCGGCGTGATGCTCGCAAAATCCACCAGCCGTGTCGTGCGAAAGGGCCCGCCGGAAGCAGTCAGCCAAATCTGCTTCACCTCCGCCGCCGTCCCGCCGCGCAGCGCCTGGTGGATCGCATTGTGTTCGGAATCGATCGGCAGCAGCTTCGACCCCGACCGCGCGGCCGCCCCAAGAATCAGATCGCCGGCCGCAACCAGCGCCTCCTTGTTGGCCAGGCCGATGTCCTTTCCCGCCACGGCCGCCGCGTACGTAGCTTCGAGTCCCGCCACGCCCACAATCGCCGAAACGACAAAGTCCACCGCCGGATGCGTCGCCACCGCAACCGTCCCCGCCGTACCGTAAACGACTTCGATGCCCGCCAGCCCGGCCTCCCGAAGCCGCAGCTTCAGCGCTTCCGCGGCCTGCTCGGTGGCGAGCGACATCAGCACAGGCCGCCAGCGAAGCGCCTGCGCAAACGCCACCTCGACGTTAGCGCCCGCGGCCAGCGCGAGAGGGGTATACCGCTCAGGAAACTGCTCGCAGATGCTGAGGGTAGAGGTGCCGATCGAGCCAGTCGAACCAAGAATTGCAATTTTCTTCACAAGCTATCTTCGCAGGAATGTCTCTGTTCTGTTCCTCTTGATTGTCATTGCCCAAGGGAATCTGTGTTTCGATTGTCACTCCTGCTGGGTGGAAGCGCGGGACTCTAGTCCCACGAATAAGGCAAAGCAAGGATCGGGCTCTAGCCCTGGCGCTGTTTACAGAATAAAACGAATTGACTCTACCAGATCCTTCTTGGCCGTAGCTCCATCTTTCAGCGCTGAAGGGCCGACTCATACCAGCCTGGGCGCAAGCCCCAGGTAAGGATCAAAAAAAACGTAGGCCCTGAAGGGACGATTCATAGCGTGACACTGTAAAGTGAGTAACCCCACGATAACCGCAATAAAGCTGCGGTGATCATGGGGCACCCAGTTATATCCAACAGACACTAACTGGAACTATCATCCGAAGAGCCAAAATCATCCGGGTCACTATCCGCCACCGAATCATCCGAAGATCCAGATGACGAGTTATCCGCAAAATCATCCGGATCATTATCCGCCAGACTCGTATCCGCCCCGCCCCCACCAGAAAAATCCCGGCGATCTTCCACATCCCTTGAAACGCCTCCCCGGTCCGAGTCCCCGTAGTAACTGATGACGACCTCTTCCCTGCCTCCCCCCCCACCGCCAAACTCACCGAAGTTCGACCGGCCGCCTCCCCCGAATCCATGAAACAGGCTCTCTATCCCTTCAAACGCCAACGCACCCGCAGCCACACCGGTCGCAGTCCGCATCGCCGATTGCAGAAAGCCACCCTGCTGCGGCTGCCCATACTGAGGCTGCCCGTATTGAGGCTGCGCGTACTGAGGCTGTCCATACTGCGGCACCGGCGCATACTGCGGCTGGCCATACTGCTGTTGCTGCTGCGGCGGAGGCGTGTCCTCATGCGAGCCCAGCAGGCTGCCCAGAAAGCTCGTATGTTTCTGCGGCGGCGCGGGCGGCGGAGTCTGCTTCTTCAATTCGTCCAGCTGCTTCTTCGCCTGGTCCAACCCATACTGCTGCACCAGCACTGTCTGCGCCAGAATGTACAGCGCATCCGGGTTCCGGCCCATCGACTGCTGCAGAAACTGCTCCGCCTCTGGGTCCTTATCCTGCACGACGGTCTGGTTTACCCGCCCCGCCAGATCCTGCAACATCTGCTGTTCCTGCTGAGTCATGCCGATCTCCTCACGCCATAAGACGCTGACCGCCCGCGAACGGTAGGTTGCCTCCGCGCCCTCCGAATAAACCTCAGCGCCCTCCGCGTTTAATCCTTGCCCTCAAACCACCCACCAGCGACAATAGAACGAACCCAGCACCACCGTTCGCGCACCTCAGAGCACTCAACGTACCGTGGAGATTGGATTTGATTCACCGGGCCCGCCAGGCAATCTTCGTCGCCGTGCTGTCGCTGCTGAGCGTCCGCGCCCACGCCGTCGAACCCACCCTCGCCGCCGACACCCACGTCAACGCCGCGCTGCCCGCCGTTAACAGCGGCACGCTCTCGAATATCGCCACCGGCAACGGCTACACCGGCCTGCTGCAATTCGACCTCAGCACCCTCCCCGTCGGCACCACCGCCGCCCAGATCTCCCGCGCCACCCTGCGCCTCTACGTTAACCGCGTCGACACTGCGGGTAGCGTCTCCGTTGCACCCCTAAGCGCCGCCTGGAGCGAGTACGGCGTCACCTACTCAACCCTTCCCGCCAGCGGACCCACCATCGGCACCCTCGCCGTCACCCAGCCCGGCTACTTCGTCACGCTCGACATCACGGCAACGGTCCAGTCCTGGCTCACGACGCCTGCCGGCAACCACGGCCTCGCCCTCACCGCGGCCACCGCGTCCGCCCAGTTCGACAGCAAGGAAAACGACCTCACCGCGCATCCCGCCACGCTTGACGTCACCCTCACCTCGCAAGGCGCAACCGGCGCAACCGGCCCGGCAGGACCACAAGGAGCGCCGGGAATCCAGGGCCTCGCAGGCGCGCCAGGGCCGGCGGGAGCGCCAGGCCTTACCGGCCCAGCGGGCGCGCCGGGCGCGGCTGGGACTGTCGGGGCCACAGGCGCGGTCGGTCCGGCGGGCTTGACCGGACCCGCAGGTCCCGCGGGCATCGCTGGAAGTGCCGGTCCGCAAGGAGTCAAGGGCCTTCCCGGCGTCGGGTTTGAAGGCCCTTACGCCTCCTCCACCAACTACGGTCTGGACGATGTCGTCTCCTGGCAAGGCTCCAGCTACATCTCGCTCACGGCTTCGAACCACGGCAATACACCCAGCTTCTCGCCTGCAGCGTGGGCCCTGCTCGCCGAGGCCGGCATCGGCACTACGGGCGCGACCGGCGCACAGGGCGCGGTCGGCCCGCAGGGTCTTACCGGCCCGCAAGGGCCCATCGGCATCACCGGCCTGCAGGGCCCGACGGGCGCGCTTGGCCCGCGCGGCTTGCCCGGGCTCGTCTATCAAGGGGTCTACGGCTCCGCGACAAACTACGCGCTCGGCGATGTCGTGCTGTGGCAAGGCGCCAGCTGGGCCTCGCTCGTGGACGGCAACCACGGCAACACACCCAGCTTCTCGCCCGCCTATTGGGGCGTCCTCACTCAGCAGGGCCCCGTCGGCCTGACCGGCGCAACCGGCATCGCCGGCCCGACCGGCGCAACCGGCGCGCTTGGCCCCGTCGGACCGCCTGGCGAGCGCGGCGACCAGGGCCTGCAAGGCATCGCCGGACAGGCCGGCGCGCAGGGCATTCCAGGCACAACCGGAGCGCAAGGCCTAAGCGGACCCGCCGGGCCCCAGGGCGTCGCCGGGCCTGTAGGACTTACATTTCAAGGCACTTACAGCTCCTCTACCAATTACGCCCTGGCCGACGGCGTGATCTACAACGGCGCAGGCTACGTCTCGCTGCTCGCCGGCAACCACGGCAACACGCCAGACCAGAGTCCCGCCGCGTGGAGCCTCTTCGCCACCGGAACGCCCGGCGCGACCGGCGCAGCAGGTTCGCCCGGCGCAACCGGACCGTCCGGACCGCAAGGCCAGCAAGGCTTCACCGGCGCGGTCGGCCAGCAGGGGCCGATTGGACCGCAGGGTCCCGCGGCCGTCGTTTACACCGGCAACTACGCGTCCGCGACCAACTACAACCTGAATGACGCAGTCGCCTACGCGGGCTCGACCTGGGTGTCGATGGTCGCGGGCAATCACGGCAACACGCCCGGTCAAAGCCCGCAATCCTGGACCGTGCTCGTCGCCAGGGGAGACGCGGGCGCGCAAGGTCCCGCGGGCGCTCAGGGCGCAGCTGGCGCGGTCGGCGCTGCTGGTCCCGCAGGCGCGACCGGCGCGCAAGGTCCGCCGGTGAGCTTCGCCGGCGGCTGGTCGACGACGCGCAGCTACAACCTTGGCGACGCGGTCAGCTACGCGGGTTCGAGCTACATCGCGCTCACCGCCAATGCCGGCCGCGAGCCGGATGTCTCGCCGCTCTCCTGGGGCGTTCTCGCAGCAACCGGTTCGACCGGTCCCGCGGGCGCGACCGGCGCAACCGGCTTGCAAGGCCCAACTGGCTATCCTGGACCGGCTGGAGCCGCTGGTCCCGCGGGCGCAATCGGCCCGCAAGGTCCCGCAGGTGCAATCGGCGCGACTGGTCCTGCAGGCCCAATCGGCTCGGCCGGACCGCAGGGCGCGACCGGAATCGCGGGTCTCGCTTACCGCGGCGCGTATAACTCCAGCACGAACTATGGGCTGAACGATGCCGTCGTCTTCAGCGGTTCCAGCTATATCTCACTGGCCGCTGGCAACGCGGGCAACACACCGGGCGCTTCGCCTGCGTTCTGGGCGGTGCTCGCCGCGCAAGGTGCGACAGGCGCTTCCGGCGCGGCTGGAGCCAACGGCAGCAACGGCGCGGCCGGAGCGACAGGCGCGACCGGAGCGCAAGGCCCGCAAGGTCCCGCGGGCGCGGCCGGAGCGAACGGCGCGGCTGGCCTGATCTACCAGGGAACGTGGGCTTCCACGGCGAACTACGCACAGAACGACGCCGTCACGTATAACGGCAGCAGCTATCTATCGCTCGTCGCCGGCAATCACGGCAACGCGCCGGCCGCAAACTCCGGCGTCTGGACGGTGCTGGCGCAGATGGGTTCCGTGGGCGCGGTCGGCGCGACCGGAGCTGCAGGTCCCGCGGGCGCGACCGGAGCGACCGGAGCTGCGGGTTCCGCTGGACCGCAGGGCGCGACCGGAGCTGCGGGAATCAACTTTCGCGGAGCCTGGGTGACTGGCTCGGGCTACGCGGTGAACGATGCAGTGACCTATCAGGGCGCGACTTACCTGGCTCAGGTCTCAAACGCGTCGGTCGCGCCGGCGAGCAACACGAACGTCTGGGCGGTGCTTGCGTCGGCTGGTTCGGCCGGGCCGACCGGCGCTGCGGGAAGCGCGGCGACGGTTGCGATCGGGACGGTGACGACTGGCGCTGCGGGCAGCTCGGCGGCCGTGACGAATACGGGCTCGGCGAGCGCGGCGGTGCTGAACTTTACGCTTCCGCAGGGTGCT
>CAXTFS010000125.1:7410-8885 GCA_964243395.1 uncultured Acidobacteriaceae bacterium
AGCTATCAGCTATCAGCTATCAGTCGGATTGGTGCTCGCCTTGAGCAGAGGTGTTCTCTTGTGAGTTAGAGCTCGGCTTGGTTGAGGGATTGGCGGAGGAGTTGAGTCAGGCGCTCAAGGGTGGCTGGGTCGGGGTGGGGGCTGTTGAGGGCCTGCTCGAGGGCGCGCGCGGGTTCGGTGGCGGCGGGAAAGCCGTACATGCCGAGGGCGCCGGCGAGCTTGTGGGCGATGGCGGCAACCTGCTGGCGCTGGTCTTCGGGCAGAGGGGTGGCCTGGGCGGCGCGCTCGAGCAGGTCGAGCTGGGCGAAGATTTTTGGCCTGTTCTTCTGCCAGAGGGCCGCGATGAGGAGTTGGGTTTGGGACATTGCGCGCTGGCTCCTACGGCTGGCGATCCCGCCAGACGCGGTAGACGCCCCAGGCGGCGGCGGTGCAGTTGTCGACGACGCGTCCGTCGAGGAGCATGTCTTCGAAGGTGCGAACGGGGACGCGGTGGACGATGAGGTCGGTCTCCTCGGCGTCGGGATCGGGGTCGCCCGGGTGCAGGTCTTCGGCGAGGTAGAGGTGGTGGCGCTGGTTCATAACGCCGTAGGCTATCTGCAGATCAGCCAGATGGGTAAGACGCCCGGCGGTGAGGCCGGTTTCTTCCTTCAGCTCGCCCCGGGCGAGCTCTTCCGGGACGATGTTGGCGCGCTCCCAGCCGCCCTGGGGGAACTCGAGCGCGCGGCGGAGGACGGTGTAGCGGAACTGCTCGACGAGGTAGAGGAAGTCACCCTGCGGGGTGCGGTCGAGCGGGATGATGAGGCAGGCAGGGTCCTTGTCGATGACGCCGTAGATGCCGCGAACGCCGTTGGCGCGCTCAATGACGTCCTCGCGGACGGAGGTCCAGGGATTGCGGTAGACTTCGCGGGTGCTGATGGTTTTGATGGACATGGAATGGGAAAAAGATTTTACGCAGAGGTCGCTGAGGTTCCGCGGAGGCCACTACTGTGGGGTGAGGAACTCGAGGTGGCTGCCGCCGTAGATCTTGATGGTTGCTTTCTGGTAGGCGTTTGCGGGGGCGGACATGATGTTGTCGACGTAGGTCTGGGGGTTGCGGTCGTAGAGGGGGAACCAGGATGACTGGACCGTGACCATGATGCGGTGGCCGGGGAGGAAGGTGTGGTCGGCTCCGTGCAGGGAGTATTTGTACTCTTCGATCTGGTTGGCGGGGACGGGCTCGGGGTGCTCGAAGCTGTTGCGGTAGCGGCCGCGGAAGATCTCGTCGACGATCATGGTTTCGGTGCCGTCGGGAGCGACGTCGAGGAGCTTGACGATCCAGTCGGCGTCGGTGCCGGTGGTGCTGGCGCGGAGGTCGGCGGTGACGTCGCCGGTGACGGTGACTGGCTTTTCCAGGGGCTCGGTTTTGAAAGTGGCGAGGTCTTTGCGGGTGTCGAGGAAGCGCTGGTCTTCGACGAGCCAGGTTCGCCACTTAGAGC
>CAXTFS010000126.1:0-8862 GCA_964243395.1 uncultured Acidobacteriaceae bacterium
GAACCAGACCGAGGCAGCCGAGTACTTTCGAATTCCGCTCTCGACGTTGAACCAGAAGATCAAAAGACTTAGCGTCGAGGTTCGCCGCCGGCACCGGGATCCGAGTTAACGGCAGGCCTCGAACGTACAGCCGCTAGCGACGCTTGGCTTTCCCTTTAGCTGCCGTCTTCGCTGGCCGCTTCGTACCAACGCCGCGCTTCGCTGGGCTAGCCGTCACGCGAGCTGCCTGCTTCTTCGCGGGCGCTGGCTTGGCTGGGGACTTCTTGACCGCTTTCTTCGGTGCCGCTTTAACCGGCGCAATCTTCTTCGCTGATTTCTTAGCGGGGGGCGCTGGACTCGCGGCAGCCCGCTCCGGGGCACGAGCAGCAGCCTTGCCGGACGTCGCTTTTTTGCCCACGGCAGCCTTTGTTGTCGGCGCCTGAGGCTTCTTCGCATCTTTCGCTGCGGTAGTCGGCTTGGCGTGGCTCGGCTCAGCCCCAACCGTCTTCTTCGCGAGAGCGGTCGGAAGAGCGG
The DNA here is from genome assembly GCA_964243395.1 of uncultured Acidobacteriaceae bacterium. Lineage (GTDB taxonomy): Bacteria > Acidobacteriota > Terriglobia > Terriglobales > Acidobacteriaceae > Granulicella. The sequence goes on from CAXTFS010000126.1 coordinate 514, forward strand.
TCTTCTTCTCAGCCAACTGTGCGGGCTTAGCCGGCTCAGGAGCCTTCGCCGCCACCGTCTTTGCGGGCGCTTTGGCCGCAACGGGCACCTCAGCGGCGGCAACCGGGGTCCGCTCGACAACCTTCGCAGGTTCGTGGGCCACAGGCGTCTTCGCCGGCTTCTTCTCTGGGACCTTTTCTGGGATCTCCTCGGGAGCTTTCGCTTCCTTAGGAGGAGCGGCCCTTGCAGCTACCTTCTTCTCGGCGGGCGGCTTGGGCGTTGGGACACTGTCCTCCTCGTCTTCATCCTCGTCCTCGTCCTCGCGAACCTTGGGCTTGGCATCGTCGTCCCGGTCGCGAGGCGTGCTCTCCTCATCCTCATCGTCGGCAGCAGCGGAGACATCCTCAACCACTTTCTTGGAGCGGCCGCGAGCACTCTTGGCCGGCCGGCGACGCATGTTCACCTGCGGCGGAGGAGCGGGTGGAGAGTATGGTTCCAGGAAGGCGCGGGTAGCTTCCGAGGTATCCAGCTTCCCGTCAATCAACGCGAAGAAGAGGTCGTCCAGCAGCTTGTCGTAGCCCGGCAAATCGGGCGTAATTCGCATCTCCTGCATCAGGGCGTACGGGATGCGCTGGCGCAACTGTGGCCATTCCTTCAAGAATCCTTTGAACTTGCCCTGCACGGCGCTGCTGCGCGAGTGGTGCGCCAGCCAGAGCACAACCGCCGGCTCGGCCGCGAAGAGCAGCTTCCAGGTCTCCGAAGGGGTAGCCGCGGCTTTGGACGTGAGCTGGCTCGCGAGCTCCTTGCCGCGCACCTCGGCGTTGTCAATCTGCTCGGCGAAACCCTGGCGGGCAAAGATGCCCTTGAGCGCCGCAGTCTCGGCCGCCGGCAGCTTGCCGGTGAGGAGGGGGAAGTACACCGCTGCCGGATCCGGATGGATGCCCAGGGCCTCCAGTTGCCCAATCAGATCGCGCACAGCGTCGATGCCGTTGCGATCGACCTTGGACGCGAGCACGGCCGGGATCAGGACGTCACGCCAGCCTTCCGCCTCCATGTGCTCCAGCGTGAAAAGAGGATCTTCCTCGTGAAAAATCTCCTCCAACTCGTAGCCGCGCTCGCCAGCCGGCAGGGCGGCGATATAGTTCTCCTCTTTCCCGGTCTGGTAGCGGCCGGCGGTACGCTCCTCAAGATTCCATCCCAACCGGTTCGTCAGACGAGCGGCCCGCAGCAACAGGGACGGCTGCTCGATAAAGCCGTAGTTCGATACCAGGCGCAGTTCGCGATTTTCAAGGTCCGCGATGCCATTCAGCGGATCCAGCAGCAGCCCATACGATCCCTCATTCAAGGAGATCGCCATGGCGTTCGCGGTGAAATCACGCCGCCGCAGATCATCCAGGATGGTGGCAGGCTGCGTCTCCGGCTTGCCAGGCTGTGGGTAGGTCACACTCAGGGTCGGGCCGATCTCAACGCGCACTCCACCTGGAAGGGTGAGGTACGTCGCGCTGAGAACCTCATTCCGACCGCTAACGACCGCTCCAAGCGCGGCCAGGGCTTCCACCACCCCGACCTCATCACCCTGCACGGCGAAATCCAGATCGCGTACCGGCGCGCCACTGCTCAGATCGCGTACCGCGCCGCCGACCAGGAACACCGTGACGCCGCGGCTCCGCGCCGCTTCACGAACAGCCTGGAGCGCACGCCCCTGTGCAGGCGTCAAACGATTTTGAAGAAGGTAGATGTAATCGGCCATAGCTGGAAGCTGGGTTGCCTTTCAGGGTTGTCTCGTAAGCTGCGTTGTTTGTTCATCTTACGGAGAGGCCCGGACAGTACTCGCCAAGTCATTCTACACGAAGGAGACGTCCGTTTTTGCGATTCTGCACAGTTTCCGTGGCGCTTCCTGTGACCTCGCATCGCGGTCTTCGCTGCCGCGAGCGAGGTTGGCACCACCCAGTCCGCTACAATCCGCAGCATGACTCTGGGCGAGCTCGCGCAACACCTGGGCGCGGAGATGTGCGACGGAACGGCAGTCCCCGCCCGGCCTGACCATCCCGTGACCGGAGTCGCCGGCATCGAGGCCGCCGGTCCCGCGGAGATCAGCTTCGTCGCCAACCCACGCTACGTCAGTCTGGCCCGCAGGACGAGCGCTGCCGCCGTCCTGGTGGAAGCCGCTTCCCCACTTCTGCCGGTACCCACACTGCGAGTGACCGACCCGAAGCTGGCCTTCTCGCAAGCGGTTGCCCTTTTTCACCCCGCCACCCCGTTTGCACCCGGCATTCACCCGTCAGCGGTGGTGGCGCCGTCAGCAATCCTGGGACAGCGGATCCATATCGGGCCGTACGTCGTGATCGGCGATCGTTGCATGCTCGGCGACGACTGCGTTCTGCTCGCCCACGTCGTTCTGTACCCGGACGTCACGGTCGGGCACCGTCTGCTGGCGCACGCCCATGCCGTGATCCGCGAAGGCTGCCGGTTGGGCGACGATGTGACGCTACAGAACGGCGCCATCATCGGATCCGACGGCTTTGGTTTTGCCCGCGACAGCGCCGGTCACTGGACCAAAACACGGCATCCCCGCCCCGCGGTGCTGGAGGATGCGGTGGAGGTTCAGGCAAATTCCTGCATCGATCGCGCAATTGTCGGCGAGACGCGCATCGGACGAGGGGTGAAGATCGACAATCTCGTGCAGGTCGGACACGCATGCTCCGTCGGTGAGGACACGCTGTTGTGCGCGCAGGTCGGCCTGGCCGGATCCACGCAGGTCGGCCGCGGCGTGACCCTGGCCGGACAGGTGGGCGTTGCCGGACATCTCTCTATCGGGGACGGCGCGATCGCTACCGCGCAAACCGGCATCCCGTCCGATGTCGCCGCGGGCGCGGTGGTCAGCGGCTACCCGGCGATGGACAACCGAGCCTGGCTGCGGATGACCGCGGCCGTGCAGCGCTTGCCAGAGTTCATGCGTCGCATCAGGTCTGAGGGTGCAAAATGATGCCAATCCGCAAGATGGTTGCCCCTTCGAACCCGCGTGCCGCATGGAGACTGGCGGCTTCGGCAGTCCTCTTCACGTGCCTGGGCTGCCACTCCGCGTTCATTGAAGCGACCGTGACCAATCGGACCGCGGCGCCGATCAGTGTGGTGGAGGTGGATTACCCCAGCGCCAGCTTCGGCACACAGCTTCTGGCGCCAGCGGCCGTGTACCACTACAGGTTCAAGGTCCTGGGCAGCGGCCCGACCAAGCTGCTTTGGATCGACAGCGCGCATCAGGATCACACCTCTGCGGGGCCGACCCTACAGGAGGGACAGGAAGGCAGGATTGGCATCGCCATCGAAGCGACCGGTGCAAGTTGGACAACCAGCCTTCACCCTGCGCCGTAGCATCATGCATCAGCCCAGGTGATGAAAGGGATCGGCCAGTGCGCTAGGCAGTGCGGATCGATCCTTGTAGGCTCTCCGGTAGACTCGGCTGGTGGCTACGGGTAGTTTCATCACGTTTGAAGGGCTAGACGGCTCCGGCAAAACCACTCAGCTGCGTCTTCTCGCGGCTTCCTTAAGTGCGGCTGGCCACACCGTCGTCACGCTGCGGCAGCCGGGCGGTACGGCCCTTGGAGACCGCATCCGCAGCCTCATTCTTGACTCCCGTACCGATGGGGAGTTGGGAAGCATCGCACCCGTAACCGAGATGGCGCTGATGTTTGCCGATCGTGCCCAGTCGCTCGCCGAGGTCATTCGGCCGGCCCTGGCTGCCGGATCGGTCGTACTCTGCGATCGCTACACCGATTCCTCCGAGGCGTACCAGGGCGCCGGCCGCGAGCTTGGACCTGACCGCATTCGGCAGATGCACGATGCGATTTGCGATGGTCTGCAGCCGAACCTGACGGTGCTGCTGTTGCCTCCGCTGCAATCGTCGTTGGAGCGGGCGCGACGACGCAATCTCAGGCATGTCCGCACCCACGGCACCGACGAGAACCGCTTTGAGCGTGAAAGCGATGCCTTCTACGGTCGTGTGCACGCGCAGTACGAGGAGATAGCCCGGCGCGAGCCGCAGCGGGTGGTAACCTTTCGCGAACAGGCCTCCATCGAAGCGATTGCGGCAGCGATCCTGTCTGCGGTCCTCGGTCGCATCGGCGCTCCGGACCTTCCCCGAGTTGTCGCTCAGGAGCACGGAGTCGTCTGACCCGAACCGTGCAGCACAGCCTCTGCCAACATGGCGAGCGCCACCGTGGGGTAGGCTTTAGGGGTGGCGTTTCCCACCAGCTTCGAGCAGTTTGTTGGCAACGCCGTTACGGTCGAGGGTCTGCGGGCGGCAATCGCCGCCGGACGCTTCCCACACTCGCTGCTGCTGGGCGGTCCGCGCGGCGCTGGCAAATACACCTTGGCGCTGCTGCTGACCATGGCCCTGCAATGTGAGCGTCAGCCGCGCGAGACTAGTGGGGACGGCCGTTCGCTTGCGGGCTTCTGCGGGGTATGCCGCAATTGCACACGCATCGCCGAAAGTGCTGCCCTCGATGCGCGGGTCGACGATGCCGTGGCAGCCCGCGAGGACATGCGCGAGACCGACAAAAAAGACACGCGCGTGCTGGTCCAGACGCACCCTGATGTGTTGATCGTGCCGCCCGACCCACCGCAGCTTCTGATCAAGCTGGGCCAGGTGCGTACCGTGATCGGCCGGGCGCAGTATGTGCCGACCGAGGCGCCGGCACGGGTGTTTGTGTTTACATCCTCGGCCTTTATGAAGGAAGCTGCGAACTCGCTACTAAAGCTGCTGGAAGAGCCACCGGAGCGCGTCTACCTGATCCTGTTGGCCGAGAACCCGGGCGAGTTACTGCCGACGATCCGCTCGCGGTGTGGGCTGGCGCGATTGGGGGCTCTACCCCCTGCGGAGATCGCGGCACTGCTCGCGGAACGCCGCCCTGAGTTGCGGCCAGCGGAGCGCGACCTGGTCGCCCGCCTGAGTGAAGGCGCTGCCGGACGCGTTGTGGGCTTTGACCTGGCCGCGTACGTGGCGGCGCGCAATGATGCCCTGACGCTGCTGCGCACCATCGAGCAGACAGGCGATCACGGCCCCCTCTTCCGCATGACGGAGACCTACCGTGCGGGCGCCGAGGGGCAAGCGAAGACCACCGCGCTGGTACGCGCATTGTCCAGCCTCTTTGAAGACGTTCTGTTGCTGAACCACGGCGCCGGCGATCAGGTGCGCAACGTCGATTGCCTCGCCGAACTCGACCGTCTCGCGGGAATGCTGGACTACGCGGCGCTCGAGGGCGCCGTGCGCGGGCTGGATGCTGTCACCACGGGCATGCGTCGCAACCTGCTGCGATCGCTCAGTCTGGATTCCTTTGCCGCGGGGCTTGGCTCTTCCGGAAGGGCTGCTTAGACAAGGCGGACATCCTCGAAGGGAAAGCTCATTCGAGACTACGAGGTCTGCAAAGGATTTCACTGCATCCTACTGAGGGTCCCCATCGCTTCATGCACCATACGTTCAGCCACGGCAGATGCTCTGTGAGCGGCTGTGCACCGGGAACTGGAGATCTCCCCCATGGAAGTGCGCAACCGCAACGACAGCCCTGATGCTTTCACTGGTACCCGTAAGTTGATTCGTCCTCAACTATCGATCGCCGAGCGCCGGCGCGACCCTTCACATAGTGGTGATCCGCTTTCCCATGCACTGCACGGTGACGCGGTCGGACAGGGCGCGAGCTCCCATGCGGAAGCGTTCTACTTCCAGAAGCAGATCCAACAGCAGACCGAACTCACCGTCGTTCTGGAGGATGGCGAGTCCCTGCATGGCGTGCTGGAATGGTACGACCACTGTGCGGTCAAGTTGCGTTCCGGCCGCCGCCGGGTGCTGGTGTACAAATCCGCAATCAAGTATCTGTTCAAGACGAGCGACGCGCACCCGGCCGGCAGTGTTATGAAGTAGTGCTTAGCGGGGCGCCGCGGCTTTGAGCAGGCGGTCCCGTATCGCGTCGCGTAGGCCTCCGGGTAACGGCAGAGGACACACAATCTCCGTCACGCCCCAGGCCTCCAAAGCGCGCAGGCCGGCAAATAGCTCCGCCGCCAAGGCGCTGGGATCGTCCCATCGCCCCCAGGGCTCAGGGTGGATGGATGGGGCCGATGCGAGGACCCAGTCCCTTGGCAGCAGAACGCCCACCTCCCCGGCAGACAGCAGCGCCCGTTCCCCTACCGCTTGCTGCAGGGCCTCGGCACTTGGTCCCGACAGCAGGAGTCGCGCCTCCGGTGCGTAGTGACGCAGGCCCACACCTGGCGAGGGCAGTGATTCGGGAGCCTGGTCGGTCAGGGTTCTGTTTACGGAGTAGACGGCGACTTCCACGCCAACTGCGGAACGCAGCATCTCCGCGGTCACCGCTCCCTCCCGGTACAGCACCATGGGCGTGGGCGACGGGTCCAGCACGGTCGACTCCACGCCCACCGACGTCCGGCCCCCATCAAGGACGGCGTCGATCCTTCCACGCAGGTCGTCGAGGACGTGCTGCGCCGTCGTGGGGCTGGTATGGCCGAAGCGATTGGCGCTTGGCGCGGCTAGGGGCAGGCCAACTGCCTTCAGCAACGTTTGTGCAACGGGGTGCGCAGGGACCCGCACGCCGACAAGCTCTCGGCCCGCTGTGACAGCATCGGGGATCGCGGCCGTCCGCGGTAGAAGCAGCGTCAGAGGACCGGGCCAGAACGCCTGCCCCAGGACGTCAACGCGTTCCCGCAAGGCAGTAGCGATCGAAGCGACTTCCGGGAGGTGTGCAACGCTCTGCAGGTGCACGATGAGCGGGTCCCAGGAGGGCCGCTGTTTGGCCGAGAAGATGCCGCTGACCGCCTCGGCCGACAGGGCGTTCGCACCCAGCCCGTAAACGGTTTCGGTCGGAAAGGCCACCAGGCCGCCAGCGCGCAAGATCCGTGCTGCGTTGGCTACATCTTCCGGCTGCTCGCTGCGGAGATGAAGCGTTTCGGGCATCGCTTCATCGTAGTGCAGGTCCGGACGGGGACAGCGGTCCTATACTGACTCCCATGCAGGCGCCCGAGACAGAGCTGAAGTTTACGGTGACGGACATCGCGGGGTTGCGGGCTTCGGCGGCGCGACTCGGTTTCGGGCTGCGCACCGAGCGCACCCTGGAGTCCAACACGCTGTACGACACGCCGGAACGGACACTCCGCAACAAGCGGCAGCTGTTACGGCTGCGTCACTACGCCGGCAAATGCGTGCTGACGCATAAACGGGTGGCGGATGAGACCGTGCCGGAGGGTCGCTACAAGACGCGCATCGAGACGGAGACGCTAGTCGAGGACTGCGCGGCGATGGCCGAAGTGTTCACCCAACTAGGGTTCGGTCCCGTCTTCCAGTACGAGAAGTACAGGACCGAATGGGACGCGCCGACCGGCGGACATCTTGTGCTGGATGAGACGCCGATCGGGGTCTGGGCAGAGTTGGAAGGCGAGCCGGCCTGGATCGACACAGTGCTCCGCGATCTGGGAGTCGAAGAGGATCGGTGCACGATCGAGAGCTACGGCATGCTGTTTCTCAGCTGGAAAGAGCGGACCCACAGTTCAGCCGAAAATCTGATTTTTGCTGAGATCGAGCAACTGGTCGGCTGATCGGTCCGGCTAGAAGATCTGGAAGTTCACGTCCACGTACAGGTCGACCTTGACCGGCTTCCCATTCTGCATGGCGGGTTTGAACTTGTACTGGCGGACAGCCTCGATGGCCTTCTCGTCCAGCCCCATGCCCACGCCGCGAACCACCTTGACGTGGCTCGGGTTGCCATTCTCGTCGACCCAGAGGTACACCTCAACATTGCCGGAGAACTTGGCCTTGCGAGCCTCTTCGGAAAATTCAGGGTCCACCTGGAAGGTCAGGATCGGCGGGCGTACCGAACCGCCAATGTGCATGACGCCCCCGCCCATGTTGCCACCCGACCCTGGTCCGATGCCTGAGCCATTCCCGGACCCGATCCCGGTACCGGAGCCGTTCCCCATGGAAAAGCCCTTGAGGTTTGAGTTAGGCATGCCCAGGTCCGGCATGTTGTTGTCCGCGAGCTTCAGGTCCTTCTGCACCACGACTGTTGGCTCAATTGCCAGCTTGGGGGCAATCGTCGGCGGCGCCTTGGGCGGCACGATCTGCTCCTGCGCGAACTTGGGCAGATGGCCCTGGGTGACGGGAGCAAGGTCATGCTGTCCACCGCCGCCGCCCATCTTCTCGGCACGCGGCAGGACCGGCGGCGGAGGAGGAGGCAAGGGCGGCGCCATAATGGTCGCAACCTGCGGTGCGGGTGCAGGCAGGATATGCACCTGGCGCGCAATCAGCACGGCGATCAGCGCAATGATGGCCGCGTGCAACACCACCGCGGTCCAGATCGACGCCTGCGA
>CAXTFS010000127.1:0-3050 GCA_964243395.1 uncultured Acidobacteriaceae bacterium
CGTCGTGGGTCTGCGTTTCTCCGGGTGCAGGACATCGCGGTTTTCGGGCGCGGTGGGGTGCACGCCGAAGTCCCAGACGCTCAGGTTGAGTTCGCGCTGGTTGAGCAACTCGACGAGCGCGTACTCGCCGAAGAGCAGCGGCTGTCTGGGGACGAGCTTGACCCAGTGACCACCGGGCAGCGGCGTCATGTCGGTTTCGATGACGTCCTGCTGGGTCCGCGTGGGCGCGCCCTGGTACTGCGTGTCGAAGCTGGCCACGACGCGTGCGTCCTGCCGCACCTCGACCCGGACGATGACGTACTGGCTGGGGTCCGATGTGCGGCGCGGCGCGGAGTCGGAGGCGCTGGCGCCGTGGGTGTCGACCGTAAGGGCCTGGCCGCCGGCAGATTGCGCGTCGCCGAGGCGCAGGTAGAGCTCAGGCTGGGCGATATGCAGTTGTACGTCCGCCTTCTCGCCCTTCAGCTCCAGAATCTGGTGGGTTGCGGCGCGCGGGTTCACCTTGGAACGCAGAATGCTGTGGCCGGTTTGCTTGTTCAGGTCGCTGGCCGCCTGGCTCATCGGCACCAACTCCGGTGCGCCATGGAAGGTGTCGAGCGCGAGCACGGCGTCCTCGGGCTCGAGACGCAGGTCCGGCGCGACCTCGGGCGCAAGCGCGGCGCGGTCGGCCTCTTCTTTGGCGAGCTCGGGATCCAGCGCTGGCGCGGCCTGCTGCGGCGCGTTGGGGTCAACAGGGGTGTGCGCCGTCTGCCAGCGCTGGGTGGCACCCAGGTCTACGAGCTCCAGCGGAATCTCCTCGGTCTCGCCGTTTCGCTCGGCGCTTTGGAACTGCACGCGCGTGCCCACAACCTTATAGCTCAGCACGAGCTGGTAGGAGCCGTCCTTGAGGATCAGCCGGGTGCGCCGCGGGGGCTGCGGAGCGTCCGCGCCGAGCGTGGCGCGCTGCGCCGTCGCCGTCGCGAGCGCCGACAACAGCAGCCCGGTCATTAGCCAGTTCCTGAAGCTCATCCTCATCACTATAAGACGCCTACGAAGGCAGTGCCGGCGGTAAAAGAAATTCGAGCGGTTTCAAGACCCAGGCGTCTGTCCTGTTAGAAGGGGCCTATGACGTTGACCGAACCATACCGGCTGATCGCGACGACCGAGGCGACGGCCGACAGGAGCAAAGCGGCCCGTAGCGCGGAGGATTTGCCCGCGCTGGTGGCGCAGTACACGCCGCTGTTGTTCCGGGTCGCGCACTCGGTGGTGCGCAGCCGGGCAGAGGCGGAGGATGTTGTTCAGGATGTCTTTGTGCGAGTGTTGCAGCAGGGCGGCAAGGTGGCGGAGGTGCTCGACATGCGGGTCTGGCTCGTGCGCATTGTGTGGAACCTGGCGCTCGACCGCCGGCGGCGCCTGCGTCCGGACCAGATGGAGGAGGCCTTTGCGCGGTCGCTCGTGGCACGAGATTTGCCCGTCGATCGCGCCTTGGCGGAGACACGGCGCATGCAGGTGGTGCTGGCGGAGATCGACCGGCTGCCTCGCGCCGAGCGGGAGGTGCTGCTGCTCTCCGCGATGGAAGAGCTCACGACCGCGGCGATGGCCGAGGTACTGGGCCGCAGTGAATCGGCAACGCGGGCGCTGCTCTTTCGTGCCCGCACCAGATTGAAAGAACGGCTGGCGAAGGGAGGCCACGCATGACGGATCGTCACGAGGAAGAGATCGACCGGGTGCTGCGAGCGCTGGGAACAGCGGAGCCCGCATGCGGGATAGAGGCCCGCATTCTCCAGCAACTCAACGCGGGGTGCCCCATGATCGCGGAGGCAAAGCCGAAGCGATCGTGGGGTTGGGCCCTGTGCGTGAGTGGCACACTCGCCACGCTGGTTCTGTTCGCCGCATTGCTCCCTAACCACCGTCCGACGAATCAGCAGCAGGCCCACACCGTTCCGACCAAGCCCGCTGCACTGAACTCCTACCCCGAAAGCGCTTCCACGCGTCACCCTTCGAGCAACAATCGTCTACACGCCAACGCTCCAGCAGTGCCGACGCTCGAAGCAAAAGTGGAGCCCACCAGCCGTGGTCTAGCCGACCTGCCCAGCATGCTCGCGCCACCGGAGCCGACCACGCAGCAGGAGCACCTGCTGGTCAGCATCGCCCACGGCCCCGGCCCGGACGAGTTTGCGCTGCTCAACCCCGCGAAGCAGGACCTGCTCGCACAGCAAAGCGCTGCCGAGTTCAAACAGTTCTTCCCACCCCAAACCCCACAGGAGATCTACCTTGCCACCCACGTACAAAACTAGCCTCGCCCTGATTGCTTTCGGCCTCTTCGCCCTGCCGGCGGCCATGCGCTCCCAGGCGCCCGCAGCCACCGACCCCAAAGCCGTCGAGCCGACGACGGAACAGGACGCCAAAACACGCGCCGCTCACCATCGCGATTCCAATGCCGATCCCTTGCGGACCTACCATCTGCAGGCCGGCAGTGGCGCAAACTACAGCAACGAGGTGCTGACCGCCCTGCGCCTGCTCCTCGATCCAGCCTGCAAACTTTATCTCGTGCCGGAGCAAAACGTTATCCTTCTTCGTTGCACTCCGGAGTCTCTGGCGATGGCCGATCAGGTTCTTCGCGAGATCGACGTAGCGAAACCCAACTACAAGCTGACCTATACGATCGTGGAATCCGACGGCAGCAAGCGGCTGGGCGTGCAGCACTTCACGCTGGACGCGATTCCTGGCGCTCGGACCACGCTCAAGGACGGCAGCAAGGTTCCCGTCGCGACCGGTTCCTATACTACGTCGACCTCATCGTCGCAGACGCAGTTTACCTACCTGGACGTAGGCCTCAACTTCGATTTCACCCTGACCCCGGGCGCGAACGGCATGCGCCTCGACAGCAAGGTCGAGCAGTCCGCGACGACGGAGGATCGTACGATCAGCGGCGTGACCGAACCGGTCGTCCGCCAGACTGTGCTTACCGGCAGCGTAACCCTCACTCCGGGAAAGCCGCTGGCGCTGGGCTCGATCGACATCGCCGGAAGCACGCGGCACCTGGACGTTGAAGTTCTGCTGGAAGCGGTGAA
>CAXTFS010000127.1:3150-8746 GCA_964243395.1 uncultured Acidobacteriaceae bacterium
ACTCGTGGATCAGCATGCCGAAGTAGGCGCGGATCATGCGGTAGCGGTCTTCGTCGGTGGCCTTGTCGTAGCGTCCCGTGGCCGTGTACTGCGCGATCTGGCGAAAGATCCACGGGTTTGCCGGTGCCGCGCGCCCGATCATGACCGCATCGCAACCGGTCTGGGCGACCATCGCGGCGGCGTCTTCAGGCGTCAGAATGTCGCCATTGCCGATCACCGGGATGCGCACCGCATCCTTCACGGCGGCGATGTACTGCCAGCGCGCCTGGCCGGAGTACCCGTCTTCCCGGGTCCGCGCATGGAGCGCGACCGCGTTCAGGCCGCAGTCCTGGGCCAGCCTGGCGAGCTCCACGCAGACAATGTTTTTGTCGTTCCACCCCATGCGGAACTTGACCGTAAAGGGGATCGACACGGCGGCGCGGACGCGTTTGAAGATGACCTCGATCAGGGGCAGGTCGCGCAGCAGACCGGACCCGCCGTTGCAGGCGACGACGCGCTTGGCCGGGCAGCCGAGGTTCAGATCGACGAGATCGAAGCCGGCATCCTGGCAGATGCGCGCGGAATCCGCAAGCGTCTCCGGGTTCGACCCGAAGAGCTGTGCGGAGATTGGGTGCTCGTCGTCGTAGTAGGTCAGGTAGCGCTTGCGCTTCACCTCCCGCATGCGCGACAGACCATCGGCGGAGGTGAACTCGGTCATGATGAGCCCGCAACCGGACTGCTCATTGCTCGTGGCTTGCTGCACGTCTTCGGGTTGCGACGCAGCGTCCGGGGTGAACTTGCTGGCGTTCTTGATGAAGCGGCGAAAGACGGTGTCGGTAACGCCGGCCATGGGCGCGAGCACGGTCGCAGGCGCAACGTGCACGTTGCCGATGGTGAGCGACGCAGGCACGCGCGCCTCGGCGGGCATGGTGTTCTGGACCGGGTTGTCGAAGTGCTTTTGCATTAGAGTATTGCCGTCTCGGCGGGCAGCCACTCTCGGAGTTCCCAATCGGCGGGATGCTGTTGAACATAGTCGATTGCAAGTTTAAAAACGGCTGCACGGAACCGTTCCGGCTTCACGAGCACCTTTGTTTCTGCGGCGATATCGAACGGACCGTCTGCTGCTATGTCGACTGACAGATAGCCTATTCTGCCGACACCATCGGGATGAAACGATGTTTGTAGAAACATCGGGGAAGGAGTCTGTGAGACTTTGTATCCCACACGATCAGCATTCATCTCCAGAGCGCAGATGTACTTATAGTGAGCCGGGACTAAGGAGAGGCGCTCAACGAGGGTTTGTTCCTGACGCATCTGGCTAGCGATGTCCGGCTTGTCAGGATCGGCAAAGTACTTACTGGGGAATAGAAGCACCACGTGGATGTCTCCCGTGGCATCCCGGTCCATGGCGAGCACGTCGATCTCAAGGCCGTTCCAGATTGCAGTAAGGTAGATCTTTGGAACAGATAGCCTACTCTGAAAGTAAGCAAGAACTGCATTCTTTCCACGTCCGAGTTGAAGCTGCTCCGCCGTCGTCATCGAATCTCTCCTTCGATCATCATCTTGTGACTGGTCGTTACTGCCCAGCGTGCAAACCGTTCTGCTCTCAAGAGCATCACGTCTATCTGACCTTCTGGAATACGTTGACTCCCATACGAAACAGGAGTCTTCTTCGACAACAAGTACTCAAGGTGAGCGATACCGGTAAGGTCAGGCAGACCTTTCGCTACGCACAACTTTCTAAGCGTCCCGGCTGCGTCGCCATGACTGCCGGAGGAAAGCCGGTCGTCACCGAGACCGTACCGGAGAGCATCGGCATAGGAGATGGCCGAGTGGATCGCGAGCAAGGCAGCAGCCTGAGGCGAGATCGTGTTCAGCTGCAGGTATTCCATGCCATCTAAAATCTCGTGCACGCACTGCATGATGTTCTACGTACGCGGCGGCCATACCGATATTCTGGCACAGGTTCTGAAATCAAGAAGGCCCCTGCCAAAGCAGGGGCCTTTTAAGGCGTTTCATGCAACCTACTTGGCTTCGTTTGAGGCAGCCTTCGCCGCATCCGACTGCGCAAACTTGCGGCGGAAGCGGTCGACACGGCCCGCGGTGTCGATCAGCTTCTGCTTGCCCGTGAAGAACGGGTGGCAGGCAGAGCAGATTTCGAGCGCGATGTCGCCCTTGTGGGTGGAGCGCGTCTGGAAGGCGGAGCCGCAGGCGCACTTGATGGTGATCTCGTTATAGTTGGGGTGAATTCCCGTCTTCGGCATTGCGTATCCTTTGTGTGGCCTGGCCGGCTTGCGGTTCGCTTGCGAACGGGCTTGTTCACCGTCACATCGAAGGGCCTGACGCGCTACCGGCTCACCAATCATTGCTCTTGTGCTGAGCGCGACCGGTTACGGCCGCACTTTCCTCAGTCTATCTTGGATTCGCACACAGGGCAATTGGATTCAGCGCGATCCGCGGCTGGATAATAGAGTCATGGAAGAGATTTGCGCCATTTGCGACGGACTCGGCATGCGCATTGTGGAGCGCCCGGACGGCTCGCGCGCCGCGCGCGAGTGCGACTGCCGCCTCGAGCGCAGGCGGCTGCGCACGGTCAACCTGGCCGCCATCCCGCGTCTGTACGAAAACAGCACGCTCGAAAACTTCATCGTCGACCCCAACAGCGACGAGCCCTCACTCGGCAAGGCACGCTATACCGCGCGCAAGTTCATCTCCGCCTACCCGCTCGAAACCCGCGGCAAGGGCCTGCTGATCACCGGCTCGGTCGGCACGGGCAAGACCCACCTGGCCGTCGCCATCCTGCGCTCCTTGATTGAAACCCGCGGCGCCGTCGGCCTCTTCTGCCACTATCACGAGCTCATCAAGCGCGTGCAGAACAGCTTCAACTCCGACGTGCGCGCGACCGAGATGCAGGTGCTCGAGCCGATCCTGAACGTCGAGGTCCTGGTGCTCGACGAGCTCGGCGCCACCAAGCCGTCCGACTGGGTCTTCGACACCGTCTCGCACATCCTGAACACCCGGTACAACGAAAACCGGACCACAATCATCACGACCAACTATCGCAACGAACAGGCGCTGCTGACCGCCGCAAGTGGCTTGAGCGCACTCGAACAGTCCCGCCAAGCCATGCGCCGCGAAACTCTAGGCGACCGCATCGGCGAGCGCATGTTGAGCCGGCTGCAGGAGATGTGTGTCGTGCTCGAGATGGTCGGCCCCGACTATCGCTCCGCGCACAAGGCCGCCCGTTTCGGCTAGTAGACGCAGGGTACTTAGAGCGTACTCCACCAGAGCAGCGCCATCGCCCCGAGCGCGACCGTCAGGAAAGCTCCATCGACGGTCCGTCGCTGCTCCAGAACCTCCCGGCCCTTGCGCCCGATGTGCTGCTTCCGCGCCACAGGAGGCGTCAGCGCCATCCCCGACGACGAGATAGGAACAACCTTTGACTCCAAGGACGCGCGTGTTGCAACCTGCGGTCTAGCCGCTAGCTTGTACACAGCAACAGCGGGAAAAGTGATTGGCTCGATCTTTGTCATGGCCTATGTCCTTTTGCGATAACGCGGAGCAGAGATAACGTTGTCTTCTCGTTAAGATCGACCCTGCCACAGCTGCATTCAACCATCTTGACAACTGGTTTTGCAAACCTCTGCCACCCTCTTAAGTTGCGAGTTCAATCCTTATATCATCCGATCGAATTCCGGGCTCTATCTTTCTTGTTCTGCGATCCTGCCTGAGCAAGCCGGACCCCTGGAAGTCTCTCGCTCCGCGCACCACCTGCAGTAGAATCGCGGCATGGCAAGCGATCCTCCCAGCCCGTTGACGCCCGACTCCAACGTCCGGCGTTCCGCAAACCCAGGCAATCTTTTTGCCGGCTCCCAGCCCCAGCCCGCGCCGCGCTCGGCCTTGCCCTGGGTGATCGCCGCGTCCGTCGTGGTGCTGGTTCTGGCCGTGCTGCTGGTCGCCGGGCGCCACAAGCCGGTTCCCGCGAACACCCTCCTTCCGCTGGACCCCTATGCCGCCAACGTCGTCTTCACCGACCTCACCCCCAGCGAGTCCACCTCGCTCTCCGGCGGCAAATCCACCTACGTCGACGGGCACGTCCGCAACACCGGATTGCGTACGCTCGAGGCTGCCACCGTCCAGGTGCTCTTCCTCAACGCCGAGGCCATGCCCCCGCAGGTCGAAACCCTTCCACTCACGCTTATCCGCACCCGCGAACCCTATGTGGACACCCAGCCCCTGTCTGCCGCGCCCCTCGGCCCAGGCGAGGACCGCGAGTTCCGCCTCATCTTCGAGAACATCCGGACCAACTGGAATCAGCAGTCGCCCCAGATCCACGTGGTCGCCGCCAAACTCCGGTGAGGCTAGGAACCTCTAGCTAATAAGTACTTGGGTGGAGGCGTGGGACTTCAGTCCCACGAACAAGCCCAACTGCATATATGGGCTTAGCCTCGGCGCTCGGAAGTCAGCCTGATCAGCACCTTACAAATGTGCTCACCGACCACGAAATTAGTTCTCAGCCTTCCGCAATGGGAATCGAATCTGCATTACAAACCTAAGAAATACGCGGTATTCAAGTTTGGCCCACTGCTTGCTCTAGCCTTTGCATCGGAACGCTAAGGTTCTGTGCCCAACGTCAGTAGTACCGGACGTCGAAGGAGGATACACCTTATGGTTGATCGCAAGGCATTTGGTTTTGGTTCGCTTATCCTGGCCACCGCACTCGCATCGGCGTCAGCGCAGAGCACTCCGCAAGAAGCTCCCGTAGCCGCTCCCGCCGCAGCGCCCCAGGATAACTCCGCGGGCTACGCCACCGGCCAGCCGCTCGAGATGCAGTCGAAGGAAGGCTTCTGGGGTCATGTCAACCCGTTCGCCCGCAAGAAGTGGGTAGCCCGCCAGCTCGATCCTATCCGTGATCGCGCCAACGAGCTCGATGAACTGCAGGCAAAGAACTCCCATGACATGAAAGACGTAGACGCCCGTGCCACAGCCGGAGTCAGCCGCGCCATGGACGCTGCCGCCAGCGCGGACGCCCACGCCGGCGACGCAGCAAATCGTGCCGACCAGGCAAACTCCGCCGCCGTTGCGGCCAACGGCCGCACCACGGCGCTGAACGGTACGGTCTCGAATCTCGACCAGTACCAGACCGTCAGCAGCACGACCCTGTCCTTCGCCTCCGGTCACACGGCCCTGGGCACCAAGGCCAAGGCTGATCTGGACACCGTAGCCGTTACGCTGGGCACAGAAAAGGGCTACATCGTGGAGGTCCAGGGCTATAGCCGCGGCGGAACGCAAGCCTCGCAGGCCATGGCAGACTCCGTCGTTCGCTACCTGGTTACCGCTCATCAGGTCCCGGTCTACCGCATCTACCGCACCGGCCTGGGCAACGCAAAGCAGGCAGCTGATGACGGCAAGCCGCTCACCAACGCCGTCCGCGTCACCGTGCTGCACAATAGCCTGGCGAACATGGACACGCCCACGGCACCACGGCAGTCTGGTAACTAACAGACACCCACAAGATCGCGAGAGCCGCCCTAAAGCACGAGCGACTCCGCACCAGCCTCTCCTAACCAGAGAGAACCAAGGCAGATTGGCCCCTCACGCGAGGGGCCGTTTTTTT
>CAXTFS010000128.1:0-8723 GCA_964243395.1 uncultured Acidobacteriaceae bacterium
GGAACCCCTCAATCAATCCTCGTACCTTGGATCGTCGCCGGAGAACCTCCTCCAACAGCTTCTCCAGTATCCGGAAGTCGCCACCGTACCATTCTGGCGGCACCTCTTCCGCGATGCTCCCCAGCGTCTCCGCCCGCATCGCTTCCACCCGGCTCAGCCAGGGCTCAAAGCTCTCCCAACCCGTTACGTTTGCATACACCCGGTTTCGCGGGTATACCCCCCGCAACGGCGCATCCGGAAAGCTCCACTCGCCCGCATTGAAGCAGAATCCCTGGTCGATAAAGCTCGCCCGGTATCTCCGCTCCCGTGGCCGTCGTTCAAAGACCGCCTGTCGTCCGTTGCAGTTGCCCGTCCACTTGTCGATCAGCAGCATGCCCGCGAACTCCCCGAGGTTCCGCACCTCCGCCAGTTGCGGCTCCGGCAGGTAATCCACCACCTGCCCCGGCATCAACCCACCCACAAAGCGGCTGCCGAACTGCAGCCCGGCCGCACACCGCGTCGTCACTCCACGTCCCAGGTCGACGCTCATCTCCGGGCTGTTCGCCACCAGCCACTCGCTCACTTCCACCACATCGCTCTTCGGTACCGCGAGTCCCACAGCCTCCGCAAGCCGCGTCGCCAGCAATTCATTCGCCAGCACCCGTTCGCCCTGCGGATTGTTGCGGAACTTTACCACCCACAACGAGCCGTCCGCGCCCAGCATCAACTGGCTTTGCGCTCCACCGCGCATCCGCCGAATCGCCTGTACTGCGAGTACCGCCACGCCGCTCGATTCCCCTACTCAGAACCATACCGCAACGGACTAAATTGCTACGCAACGCAGCGCGGAGCTTTCCGTCGAGCCAAATGGACCCGCGAGCAGCACCTCCGCCCGCACCGCCTGGGCGATCGCCATCGCCATCACCAGGTCGTCGTGGGCTCCCGGCGCTGCCCCCGCACGGCCATGCGCATCGGTCACAAACGCCCGGCACTCCCGCAGCAGGCGCCGGCTGCTAAAGCGCCCCGGCGACTCCGACAGCAGCGTCCCCAGCCTTGCCACAATCTCCGGCTTCGACGCCGCAGACGTCAACCACCCCGCCTCGCCACGCTGCCGGTACAGCCGCCCGTAGCGTTCCTGCGTCTCCAGGTAGGCCAGCACCGCCGCGCCATGGTTGTTCCGCTCCACGGCCAGCAGCGCCTCGCCCTCTGGGCCGCCATACTCCCGTCCCAGCGCCGCAGCCACCCGCGCCAGCTCCGCCGGCCGCAAGCGCTCCTGCAGCTCCGCACATTGCAGCCCCGTGCTCAACTCCACAACCTGCACCGCCGCAAAGTCCCCTTCCGCGCCACCACCCGCCGTATCTACCGCCACGGTATACGATCGCCCAGCCGCGGGTGGGTACCACGTCAGCAAGGCGCCGCTCCGTCGACGGCCAAAAGCCTCGGGCGCGGCACCCAGCCGCTCCTCCAAAACTTCCACCTCGAAACAGCAAGCCCCCGTCGCCCGGAAACACAGCTGCGGGTCCTCGGCAAACTCCTGCGATCGCATCGCTCCGTAGCTTCGCTCCAGACTGCGCCGAAAGCCGATCTGCGCCCCGCTCAGTCCCTGCTGCGCCACCAGCCGCCTCTCCGGCTCGCTCATCGCCTCCGGCGCCACGGTCGATCCAACGTACTGCGGTTCCAGCCACCAGGGCAGAAAATGTCGCACCAGTCGCCCCGTCTCACCCTCTCCTGCGGCATCGACACCCGCAAGCCATTCTTCGTAGAACGCGCCATACGCCCCATTCGGCGTACTCTCCAGGATCAGCTCACCCGTCGGCACCAGCGCCGCACGCAACCCGGCCAGCGTCTCCGCGGCGTTTCCGGGCCATCGGCTCACCTCGCTGCAGTGGAGATTGCCCACGCTCAAACCACGCCCCGCATTTCCGTCCGCCGCGCTCGCCACCCGGATCTCGCTGCCGGTCTCCGCAAAAATCATCTGCCCCGCATTCGACCGCCGCAGCCGCAGCGGCCCCTCCCGCAAAGCCGCCGGCAGCTCCTCCCACATGCGCCGCGTCATCGCGAGCATCCCTTCGGCTGCCTGGTGCGTGTGGGCCACCTGCAGGGTCAGCGTTCCTGGCTGCGTAATCGTCTTCAGGAAGAACCTGGCCGCCACCCAGGTCGTCATGCCCATCTGCCGCGCCTTGAGCACAATGTTGCTCTGGCCACGCCGTTCCTCGAATCGCCTCTGTGCTGGATTCGCCCACAGCGCCCGGATCCGTCCATCCCGGTCCCGCACCCTGAGCAGTTCTGCAACCGCTCCGGGCAGCAATGCCGGCTCATGCTCCACGCGTCGCCCAAGCCGCAGCAGCGCTTCCATCTCCGTCACGCCCCTACCTCCGGCATCGGCCATCCGCTCTCACGAGGAAAGCGATCCGGCAAAGTCTTGTCTCCTCGCCGGACCCCACCTCGTTACTGCACCTGTGTCGTGGTCAGTGCACCGTTGGTTACGGTCAGCCGGTAGACATGTCCGTTGGCTGTGTCCTTCAGCAGCACACTGGCCAGGCTCAGGCTGCCATTGCTGTCGCCCACGTTGCCATCGTCCACGCTCAACGTCCCCGCCGCGGTCCGTGACAGCTGCGTATCGCCCGTGCCTACCTGCACCGACGTCGCATGGAGGTTGCCGCTCACATCGAGCGTCGCCGCCGGGGTCGTCGTATTGATCCCGACCGACTTGGACGTTGCGGAAGCATACAGCGGCACGTAGCTCTGCCCGTAGTCATACAGGTAGAAGCTGCGGTTCTGGTTTTCTTCCATCCCCGAACCGATCTCAAACAGCGGCGTGGCTGTTCCATTCAACGTCGCCGCAAAGGTAAACGTGTTGCGCGCTGTCCCGTTGTTCGATAGCAGCTCCAGCACATGCGACGCCCCATTGCCGCCGATCACCGTACTCACATCCGGCGAGGCTGACGTGGTCGCGCCGCCCAGCAGCACGGACCGCGGTGCGCCCGAAGTCGACTGCAGCGTCCCCGTGCTCACCGCCGGCGCACTGAACGCGTTCGGCGCAAACGTGTACACCGACCCCGCCAGGTTCCACCACGCCGTGTCCGTACGCGGGTCGAAGTTCAGGAAGTCCTGCCCACGCTGCGAGTCCAGCAGCAGTACCGAGTACGCCGAGTCCCATCGCGAGCACGTGTGCAGGTTGCAGTGGATCAACAGCGCCGCGTCCTGGCCGGCGTCCATCTCAAACGCTCGCCGCCACACTCCCGAGCTCAGAAACGCCGCATCCGGCGGCTGGTGCGTTCCACCCGCCCCCAGGTAGTTGCTCGCGGCAAGGCCGTTCGTGATCTGCCAGCCGCGTGCTCCCGGTCCCAGTTGCCCGCCGTAGAACTTACCCGCGGAGGTATATTGCAGCGGCCGGGGCACATACTGCCCGATGTACTCCGTGTCGCCGTACACCAGCTGCTGGTAGTAGTGCGGCTCTTCCACCGGATCGCCCGCGGCCCAGGCCACGGTGTTGGGCGCCAGGGTCATCGTGCCATCCACCGTCGCGTTTGCCGGATTCAACACGTTCAGCACCTCGGCCATCGGGTACAGCGCATAACCTCCCGTCACCGCGCCCACAGTCCCGCCGTTGCTGCTCCCATCTGCGCCGGCCGCTGCGTACGTCAGGGTGTTGTTACCGGTCGTGGTGACCGTATAAGTGCCGTTGTAACTTGCATCGGCCACCCCGCTCACGGTCAGCTGCAAACCGTTCAGGTCAGACGCCATCGCGGACCCCAGCGTCAAGGTCACAACCCCGCCGCTCCGTGCCGCTCCGGCGATCGCCATGCTGACGTTCAGGTACCCGCTCGTGTTCACCGGATTGGTTCCGCCGATCACGTTCGAAAGTGCGCCCGCATAGAACAGCGCCGTCGCGCTCACCGAGCCGATCACAGGAAAGATCTGCCGCACCTGCCCCTGCGTATCGACCTTCTGCTCCAGACCATAACCGCACAATCCGCCCACCGCAATCGTCGCCCCGGCGTTGTGCACCTTGTTCAACGTCAGCTGCACATGGGTTGCGTCGGCGACTTGGTAGTTCACCGTCTCGAAGTTCGGAAACTTGCCCGAGTTCACCGGATCGGCCACGCACGCGACGCCCTGCGTGGCCGGCAACGACCCCGTACTTGTGCCGAAACCGGCCGGTACGCCACTCGTCGCGATTGGCATCGTGATCGTTCCAGGCTGCATATTGCCCGGCTGCGCCGTTGCCGCGGATGCCGTCTGCAGAAAGACACTGACAGGGAAATTCGTCCCGCTGAACAGCGCCTCCGAGAACGTCCCACCGCCATTGCCCGCGATAAACCCGGTCGAGATCACCTTGCCCGGGTTCTTGTCCATCAGGAAGCGCCCATCGCCCTGTGTCCCCGCATAGCCCGTGCTGCTCACCAGCAGATTTGTGGCGCCGGTCGTGCACCCCGTCGTACACGTTCCCTGGAAGACGTTCGAGTCCTCCTGCACCTGCAGATCGAACGGGTGCGTGCCCTCATCCGCCGGGTCCCGGTACCCGCCCGAGCTCAGGATGAACTGACCACCGGCCAGGCAGTCGCCCACCGAGTAACAGTTCACCATGTTGTCGAACTGCACATGCTGGCCCTGGGTGCTGTAGTTCCCCGTCAGCGCCAGGACACCGTAGTTGCTCTTGTTGTACGGCAGCGCTCCCAGGCCGAGCGGAAACTGATTCGATCCGCCCGTCGGTGCGTTCTGCGTCAACGACATCACATAGCTGTTTGGCCCCACGATCCCCGGCCGCGCCGCCACCGCCTGCTGCGCCGTTCGCGTTGTGTACATCGTCATGGCAGAAGCGAAGTTGCTCTGCTGCCCGGAGCTCAGCGGGTTCACCGCGATCTCCGCATCCCCGCCGCCACGCCGATCCACCAGGTGCGCCCCCGATGGGATCAAGGCCGTCGCCACGCCCTCCGTTCCGGGATAGTTCTGACCGGCCCGCACCTCGCATCCGTTGATGCAGTTGGCGCTTCGCAGCGCATTCGCAATTCCGTCATTGCCATTGCCGTTCAGGAAGCCGGTCGCATCCAGCACACCGTTCAGGCTGTTGATCTCCAGCTGTGTGCCCCCGGTCTGCACCACACTCTGATTCGCCGCCGCCGTGACGCTCACCTTGCCCGAAAGCCCGCCGGCCGCCGCCGCGATGTTGGTATCGACATAGTTCTTGTCCGCCGCCTGCAGCGGACTCACCGGATCGCCCGGCAGCAACAGCGGCCCCAGCATCGAGCTCCCCGCCTTCACCACATACGGCGAAGCCAGGTCATCCGGGGCCACGCCGGTCACGGCCTTCGCGACCGCATTATCGACGTAGCTCTTGCTTACCGTCTGCATCGCCACGCTCGTCGGCAGAACCTGGCTCTCAATCCCCGCCAGCTTCACCGGCCCGCCACCCGCAGGCACCACCCAGAACTGCCGGCTCGTCGTCCCGTCGCTGAGGTGGAACACCGCCGTGTAATACGTCCCGGTCGGGATACCCCCGGCGTTCGCCGCCAGCCCGATCGACAGCGCTCCGCCAGCTCCCAGCGTCACCGACGTGCTGCCCGCCGCTACCGCACTTCCACCCGCGGTCGTGAACGCCGTCCAGCTCACCACCACCGTGCCCTGCGCAGGCGTTCCGTCCGCGCTGTACACCGTATCCTGCACGGTCGTCAGCGGCACCTGCGCCAGCCCCGTTCCCGTCAGCAGCAGCAGCACCAGCAGCCCAACCAGGCCGCACCACCCTTGCTTCCCTGTTTGCATCTTTCCTCCTGAATCAAAAACTATTAATCACGGGGCGCCCGCCCTAGGAGCCGCCCGGGACCTTCCGTTTCGCCGGCCCGCAACCACACACAGTGCCGCATGCGGTAGCGTAAGGGGCTATGGCCTTCGGCATCTCCAGCCACCTCTTCTTCCCCGACCGTCTCAACCCGGCACTCCTCGACACCCTTCACCACGCCGGCGCCGAGGTCATCGAAGTCTTCGCCTCCCGGCATCACTTCGACTACGCCGACCGCAATGCCGTGCGGGAGATGGCCCACTGGTTTCGCGCCAATCCCGTCGCCGCTTCCATGCACATGCCCATCTTCACCGAGGTCGAAGAATCGCAGTGGAGCCGTCACACCGAACCAACCCTCAACCTGGTCAGCCGCGCCAAGGGTGAGCGCATCGCCGCCATGGATGAGGTCAAGCGCGCCCTCGAAGCCGCTGAGCAGGTTCCCTTTCGCTCCTGCGTCCTCCACCTGGGCCTCAAAGACGACCGCTGGTCCACCGAGACCCTCGACCTCTCCCTCACCGCCATCGAGCACCTCAAGGCCTTCGCGGCCCCGCTAGGCGTTCAGCTGCTTCTCGAAAATCTGCAGAACGACCTCGCCCAGCCCGCGCATCTCATCGAAATCGTCCGCGTCGGCCACTTCTCCACCACCGGCTTCTGTCTCGACACCGGCCACGCCCATCTCACGCAGCCCATGTTCTCCGACGACGGCAGCTTCGACCGCCACGCACGGGAACGCCTACGCGGAGAGTTCGGCGACGCCGCCCTCAAAGACGGCCTGCCCGAGGCCTTTCAGCTCTTCGGCGACCACTTGGCAGAAGTTCACATCCACGACAACAGCGGAGGCCGCGACGAACACGCCTGGCCCGGCGAAGTCACAGCCGGCAAAGGCCTCGACTGGGGGGTAGTCCGCACCTGCCTCAATAGATTAAAATCCCCACCCACCCAGATACTGGAAATCGCCTACGACCCCCAAACCCCACAGACGGACATCAGCCGCCAAACCGGAGAAGCCCGCCGCCTCCTGGAACCAAAGCACGACTAGACACCCCACCCGAACGCGCAGCATACAAGCGCCCTGAGCCGCCACCAAAAACGCGTCACTTCGACCGAAGGCGAAGCCGCAGCGGAGAGACCCCTGTATTCCGCGCACCTCAACCCAACCCGCCGCCAACCACCAAAAAGAAAGAGCACGGCGCAAGCCGTGCCCCAAACTCCAAAGCCTCCAGGCGGCTTTAGCCGCCAAGGAAAACACGCAACCTACTGCACCGGACCACCCTCAGCCAACCCACGAGCCTTCACCAGCGGCTGCACATACGGCTCGCGACCAAGCCACTGCCGATACATCGCATCCAAATCCTCCGTATTGCCCCGCGACAACACCATCTGCCGGAACCGGTCTCCGTTCGCTCGCGTCAGCCCGCCGTGGTCCTCAAACCACTGGTACGCGTCATCATCCAGCATCTCGCTCCACGCATACGCGTAATACCCCGCCGCATACCCATTCGCCCAGATGTGCAGAAAGTAGCTCGACCGGTACCGCGGCGGCACCTCGTTCATCGCCACGTGCGTCCGCTCCAGCGCAGCCTTCTCAAACGCATCGACATCCTGCAACGGCGCATCCGCCGGCAGAAGATGCCACTGCATATCCAGCTCCTGCGCAGCCAGCGCCTCCGTCGACAGATACCCCTTGTTAAACGTCGACGCCCGCGTCAGCTTCGCAAACAGCGCGTCCGGCATCGGCTCGCCCGTCTTGTAGTTCTTCGCGAAATGGTGAAACACCTGCGGATAGGTCGCCCAGTGCTCATTGAACTGCGACGGAAACTCCACAAAATCCCGCGCCACGGAAGCGCCCGACAGGCTCGGGTACACCGTGTTCGCAAACATCCCGTGCAACGCATGGCCAAACTCGTGGAACATCGTCGTCACATCTTCAAAACTGATCAGCGCCGGCTGCCCCTCGGCAGGCTTCTGAAAGTTCGCCACGTTATAAATCACCGGCAGCGTGCCGAATAATTTCGACTGCCCGACGAAGTTACTCATCCACGCGCCACCGTCCTTGTTATCGCGCTTGAAGTAATCGAAATACATCAGCGCCAGCGGCTTGCCATCAACGTCCGACACCTCAAACACCCGCACATCCGGCTGATATACCGGGATGTCATGCCGCTCCTTGAAGCTGATCCCGTATAACTCGTGCGCCGCATAGAACACGCCATCCTGCAGCACTCGGTTCAACTCGAAGTACTGCTTCAACTCCGTCAGGTTCAGGTCGTACTTCTCTTTCCGCACCTGCTCCGAATAGAACTCCCAGTCCCACGCCTGGACCTTGAAACCACCCTGCTGTCGGTCAATAACAGCCTGAATATCCGCGGCCTCGCCACGAGCCTTCGCGGTCGACGCTGGCACCAGTGCATCCATAAACTTCAGCGCAGCCTCGGGTGTCTTGGCCATCTGATCCTGCAACGCCCACGACGCATAGTTCGGATACCCCAGCAGCTGCGCCTTCTGCGCACGCACCTGCGCCAGCCGCGCAATCGTCGCCCGCGTATCGTTTGCGCCGCCCCGCTCTGTGCGGGTCCACGAATCTTGAAACAGCGCCTCGCGCGCGCCACGATCGCTCATCGAAGCCAGGTTCGGCTGCTGCGTCGTGTTCTGCAGCGGCAACACGTACCCCGGCACACCGCGCTCCTTCGCTGCCGCCGCGGCCGCCTCCACCTGCGCCGCGCTCAACCCCGCCAGCTTCGCCTTGTCTGTCGTCGTGTACGCCGCGGCCTTCGTCCCTGCCAGCAGCTTGCTGTTGAACGCCGTCGAGAGCACCGACTCCTCTTCATTCAACTTCTTCAGCTTCGTCTTGTCGGCCTCGTTCAGCTTCGCGCCGGCCTTCACAAACTGCAGGTAGTCCCACTCCAGCAGTCGCATCGACTCCGCGTCCAACCCCAGCGTCGTGCGCTTCTCATGAAGGGCTGCC
>CAXTFS010000129.1:0-8676 GCA_964243395.1 uncultured Acidobacteriaceae bacterium
TTTTTGGGGTGCATCCGGCCAAGAAAAAGCAGGAAACGCTTTCCGGCCAGCTCCGGGCATCGTGACGCGAAGGCGGCCAGCAGCGGCTCGCGTCCAGCAGGTGGCGGCTCCGTCCCGAGCGGCACCACCATGGACTGCCATCGCTGCAGGGCAAAGCTTTGCGCCGCAAGATCGCGCTCCAGCCCTGTCGTAAAGAGCACACGGTGAGCGCCGCGCAGCACCCAGTATTCCGCAGCCAGCCAGTAAAGCCACTTTTTGCGGTGCTTGTTGGGAAAGGTGTGCTTGAACCATGGATCCAGCATGCCGTGCGCGAAGACCAGGTAGGGCAGGCGGCCGCTGAACGCGCGCCGTGCCGCGAGGCCGGTGTACTCCCACAGACCGTGGACGATCACACCGTCGAACCGATGCGCGTTGACGCGCAGCCAGGGCAGGAGCTTGGGCGAGAACCAACGCTTGCGACCAACGCCGAGCGCGTGTACGGGAAAGGGCAGATCGCGGAGAAACGGCTCCCCCGGATCGTTCAGGGTCACCAGTTCCGAGGTGAAGCCGGCGGGCGCATAGCGGACCAGCATCCGGATAGCCTCCGTCGGGCCGCCGGCGGCGGGATCGATACTGCCGACAATGTGCAGGATTCTCATGCGACTGGGGACAGCTCAGGATACCAAGCAGGGAAGCGTCGCGGGTGCCAGGCTGTGCAGGGGTTGGTAACGCGTGTCTGTCACGATTGGATACGGTGCGTGATCGTGGCGAGCGCCCGGCGCAGGCCACGGATGTCTGCCTCGAGGTCCCAGTCCGTCATGCGCCTCCTGGCTGCCGCGCCCATGGTGCTCGCGATCTCAGGGGTGGCCAGTACACGTTCGAGGCTTCCGGTGAGCGCGGCCATATCACCGGTCGGGTACACAAACCCGGTCTCTCCATCGCGGACCAGATCGGCTGCGGCGCCCACATCGCTCGATACCACGACCGGGCAGCCGGAGGCCATCACCTCATTGACGACCAGACCCCATGGCTCATGCCGTGCGGGCAGAACAAAGACATCCGCGAGCGCGTAGAAGCCGGGCAGCTGCGTCTGGTTGCGGAATCCTGTGAAGCGCACACCATTGAGGCCCGCAGAGCCCACCTGCGCCTCCAGGGCGGCGCGTTCTTCCCCATCGCCGACGATGACCAGGTAGGGCTCCGCGTAGGTCTTTCCTCGCTGCAGCAGCGCCTGATAAGCCTCTACGAGGTGGTCCGCATGCTTGCGCGTCTGCAACTTGGAAGCGAAGAGGATCACCGGGCGGCCAGGCTCGAGACGGAGCTCGGCACGCAGCGCTGGGAGCGATGGTATTGCCGCCTGTGCCTTGCTGGCAAAGAAATCGTTGTCTACGGCGTAGGGCAGAAGAAATTGTGGGACGGTCCGCCCGAAGTAGAAGCTCCAATACGCCGCATTATTGCTGCCGATGGTGAGAACGGCACTGACAAAGGGCCGCAGCGCCGCGAAGAACAGCCGCTTTGCCAGCAGACGCGCGGCGCTGCGGGGCCGATCGGCCAGCCAGATATCGGCGCGAAGAAAGACTGGGATACCGAGCGCCTTCGCCGCCACCATCGCACGTAGCGAGTTCAGGCTGGCATAGCCATGAACCCAGAGTGCGTCAAAGGCGGGGCGGCCGTCTGCGTCGCGAAGAGCACCCAGCAGGCTACGGCTGAGCGGGGTGGTCGCCGATACGGTCCCGGGATCATGCAGCGCCCGCAGCACACGCGAACGGTAGCCTTCGAGCAGGGGCACATCCCAGGAGACCTCCACGCCGAAGCCCTCGTCACGATAGCCACGCACGGAGAAGTCTGAACCGAACAGCACGGTGAGATCGATGTCCGGTTCGCGCGCGATGCGCCGCAGCAAAGGTGCCTGGTACTGGATCGGATGGCTGACCAGGTACGCGAGGCGAACGCTGTGGGCTGCCTCCGTGCTCACCGGCCCCTCAACGAATGGTCGTGATGACGGCTATGGCGAATGAGATCACGCCCAGAATGGAGCCGAGACTGCCATTGGCGACCGAAGCCTTAAGCGTGCTTGGCGGCAGGAAGATGATGTCGTTGGGCTGAATGATCGGATCAGGTCTACGGCCGTACAGCACGTCCTTGATGTTCAGCGTGCTCACCGTGCGGTGGTCGCCAACGGTGCGAATGATGTGCAGCTCGTTGTACTTGGCGTCGAAAACCGGCCCGCCGACCAGCGCGGTTACCTGCGTCAGCGTAAGTGGACCGTAATTTGTGAGAGGAATCACGCCCGGCGATCGGAACTCGCCAAGGATGTACACCACGCCGATGCGGGACACAACAACGGTATCGCCGGGGAAGATGGGCAGGTTGCCGGCCGCGCTGTGCATGGGATCGTTGCCGATGTCCACGGAGATGGGATCAGCCTTGCCCGGCCGCAAAATCGTAACCGTGCGACTGGCAGAGTTCGGCAGACCGCCACCGGAGGCCAGAACCGCGTAGAGGCTCCTTGCGCCGATCACGGGTACAACGGCGTGCATCTCCCCGGCCACCGTGATGATGGCATTCGGGCCTTCGCTGATCTGCAGCAGAACCTGCGGGTTCTTGTACATCCCCGCCGTTTCGAGCTTATGGGCGATAAGCTCCTCGGCCGCGGTGATGCTTAGACCCTGAAGATTGACGATGCCGATCAAGGGCATTAATACCGTGCCGTCCACCCCGACCCGGACATTCACGTTGTAGTCCGTGTCCCCGAACAGACGGATCGTCAGCAGGTCGCCGGAGGCAAGCAGGGTGTCCGGCGTGTTCGGGTAGAGGGAAGTCTGATCGGCAGTGGGAATCACATTGCCACTGCGGTCGAGGTTGGTCGGCGGTCCGTTGTACTGCGCCTCAGAAGGGGTGCAGCAGACAACGCCGGCGAGCAGCACAACGGCGGTAACAACCAGGGTCTTGAGGCGGGTGTGCATAGAACACGCGTGCAGGGTGCGGGCCGGGGACGTCATGCGGCACCTCCCGGCTTGCCGGCGTCGCGCCGATCCTTGGTGCTCCGGCCGTCCTGCGCATCCCAGGCGCCGCTGTCGTTGCCCGCCGAGCCGTACCCGGTGTACCCGGAATACCCGGAGTAGCCGTAGTAGGAGTAGTACTCCGGTGAGCTGAGATCCACGGCATTCAGCGCCAGGCCGGTCAGGCGTGCGCCGGAACGCACGAGCAGGTCACGCGCGCGGCGTACAGCGTGCTTGGTGGACTTACCGTGCCGAACGATCAGCACGACCGCATCGGCCTCGCGGGCGAGCACCACGCTGTCCGTCACGGACAGCAGGGGCGGCGAGTCCATCACCACGTGGGTATAAAGTCCACGGCATTCCTGCAGCAGCTGGCGCATCGCATCGGAACTCAACATCTCGGTTGGGAATGGGGGGATCGGGCCGCTGGCGAGTACATCCAGATTCGGCAGGTCCGTCAGCGTCTGCACGGCATCCTTGAGCTGCATGCTTCCGGTGAGCACCGAAGTGAGACCGACTTTGCCGTTGAGACCGAAGCGGTGATGCACGGTGGGCCTGCGCAGATCGGCATCGATCAGCAGCACGCGAACGTCACGCTGTGCCAACACAGCGGCAAGGTTAAGGGAGGCTGTGGTCTTGCCTTCCGAGGGCGTCGCGCTGGTCAGCAGAATCATTTGTGGCTCGCGACCCGCCACCGAGAGCAGGAGCGAGGTGCGCAAGGCACGGAATGCCTCGGCGAACTGCGACTTTGGACTGGTGACGACGACGAGATTGCGCTGGGCCGGCGTGAGCCCTGTAACATCTCCCGGTCGCCTGGCCTTCGGAATGAGAGCCAGGGAGGGCAGGCCGGAGATCGCTTCAATTTCGGCGACGCTGCTCAGGCTGGTGTCGAGGCTTTCAAGGATGAATGCCAAAATGACGGCCAAACCTGCGGCAATGACGGTGTTAATGAGCAGAATGCTGCTGCGCGGCTGCAGGGAAGGCGACACTGGCGGCACCGCGTTGTCGACGATGTCGACTTCCTGCGACTCCAGCCCCGCCTGCACGCCTGCGGTCCGGAGCCGTTGCAGAAGACCTTCGTACAGCGTGCGGCTGGACTCGAACTCGCGCTGACGAATGGTGTATTCGACCAGGTCATCCCGCAGTTTATAGGCTTCTGCCTTAGCGGCCTCGAGCGCGCCACGGGTCTGGTTCTCGTTGGCTCGTGCGGCAACCAGGTCTTCCTTCGACTGCGTGAGCAGCCGGGTCTGTTCTTCATTGATTTCGCCGTCCAGCGCCGCAAGTTCCGCGCGCATGGCCCTTACCTTGGGCAGGTTCGGACCGGAGGTGACATCCACCGAGGCCATCTGTGCCCGCAGCGACTCGCGTTGGCCACGCAGAGTTCCAAGAGCGGCACTGGAACCGCCCCCGACCGAGCCGATCGACGCGTCCAGCGCACCGGGATCCATGCCGGAGAGCACACGGTAGCGCGACTCGGACACGATGCGGGCGATCTGGGCCTGGCTTGCGGCGCGGGTCAGGTCATCGATGCCCGCGGTGATCTCATTGTGACTGGAATCGAAGCCAAGTACGCCCAGGCGCTTGCCCAGGTCGATCATCTGCTCCTGCTGTACTTCGACCTGCTGCTTCAGATCGCCGAGCTGCGTGGAGA
Organism: uncultured Acidobacteriaceae bacterium; assembly: GCA_964243395.1. Classification (GTDB taxonomy): domain Bacteria; phylum Acidobacteriota; class Terriglobia; order Terriglobales; family Acidobacteriaceae; genus Granulicella. Next base: position 4,630 of record CAXTFS010000129.1, read on the forward strand.
GCCAGTTGGACACCAGCTTGGTCGCGTCAAATCGCGATTGGAAGCTGCGCTGCACGTACTCCTGGATCAGCCGGTTGACGATGTTTGCAGACAGCTTCGCATCCAGCGTGCTGCAGGTGATGCGAACGATGTCCGTCTTGGGGATCGCTGCAACGGTGATGGAGCCCTGCAACGCGCCCAGCGTGCCCTGCCGCACGTTGAGGTCGTCCAGGCTGACGTGCGGCGTCGGGCCACGCGCCCCGGTAAAGATGGGGTTGTTCGGCAGATCAAGATCGCGGGCAACCGCCAGGAGCAGGCTGTCACTTTTCAGGATTGCGGTCTGCGTGGGGATGTCGTAAGTGTCTTCGGCCAGAGGAGCGGCCGCTACACGGTACTCCGAAGCGGCACCGCTGCGAATCTCGATGTTGCCGTAGGCGTCGAAGAGACGGGGCTGCGTGGCCGCTTTGTAATAGCCATACCCCAAGCCCAGTAGCGCCGCGGCCACGATCAGCCACTTGCGCTTCCGCAGCACAAGCAGCGTATCGGAAAGCGTTGTGTCGGCCCGGGGGGCGTCCGGGATGGTACCGGCAGGAGGGCTGGGCGCGGGCCCACTGCTGGACTCAAGTGTTGGCAGAGTCATTGCACCCAGTCTACGCGAGATCGGGGGTAGGTGAGTTACTAAAGGTTGCCCAAGAGGGTGTAGGCAGTATCCACCGAGTGACGTAGCATGGCTTTATAAACCCATGCAGCTTGGCTGGATATTGGAGAACATGCGAACAGCAAATCAAATTGCAGTTGTTGGCTCAGGATACGTAGGCCTTGTGGCGGCGATGTGCTTTGCCGAAATGGGTCACCAGGTCATCTGTGTCGACAACGATGAACGCAAGGTCGCTGCCCTGCGCGGCGGCGACAGCCTCATCCATGAGAACCACCTGCCCGAGCTGATGGCGCGCTACTGCAACGGCCGGGTGCGCTTCACCACGGATCTTGCGGAAGCGACCATGGCGTGCGATGCAATCTTTATTGCGGTCGGCACGCCGCAGTCGGAGACCGGGGATGCGGATCTGTCCTACGTGGAGGCAGTGGCGAGCGAGATCGCGCGGCACATCACCTCCTACAAGGTCATTGTGGAAAAGAGCACGGTCCCTGTGTACACGAACGAGTGGATCCGGCGCGTGATCGAGCGGAACGGCGTGCGGCGCGACCTGTTCGACGTGGTCTCCAATCCGGAGTTTCTGCGCGAGGGCACGGCAGTGGAAGATTTCCTGCACCCTGACCGCATCGTCGTGGGCGCGGACAGCGCGCGCGCGGCGGAGTTGCTGCAATCGATCTATGCGCCCCTTACCGACGGTAGCTACTACGAAGAAGGCGAGTCCATTGCGGGTTGCTGCTCGAACTCCACGCCGCCTCCCCTGCTGCTGACCTCCACCAAGAGCGCAGAGATCATCAAGCACGCTTCGAACGCCTTTCTCGCGGTAAAGATCTCCTTTATCAATGCGGTGTCGAACCTCTGCGAAGCTGCCGACGCCAATGTCGAGCAGGTCGCGCGCGGCATTGGCCTGGACTCCCGTATCGGTCCCAAGTTCCTCCGCCCCGGCATCGGGTACGGTGGCTCCTGCTTCCCGAAGGATGTGGCCGCGTTTCGCTCGGTGGCGGAGCAGCTGGGGGTGGACTTCAACCTGCTGCACGAAGTCGAGAAGATCAACGTGGCGCAGAAGAAGCGCTTTCTGGGCAAGGTGCGCTCGGCACTGTGGACCCTTCGCGGCAAGCGCCTCGCTGTTCTTGGGCTCTCCTTCAAGGGAGACACCGACGATGTACGTGAGTCTCCGGCAATTGATCTGATCGAGATGCTCTTGAGCGAGGGTTGCTGCGTCGATGCCTACGATCCTGCCGCAATTGAGCGTGCGAAAGCGGAGCTGCCGCCCTCGGCGCAGCTGCGCTACGTATCGTCCATCGATGCGGCCGCCAAGGACGCTGATGCTCTTCTGATCCTGACCGATTGGAACGACTTCGCCCACCTGGATCTGGGTCGTCTGCACGAGTTGATGCGGTATCCCATCGTCGTCGATGGGCGTAACCTCTACGATCCGCGAGTGATGCTTGATCACGGATTCACCTACATCAGCGTCGGTCGTTCGACGGTGGCCCCTGTGCGGGAAACCGTGGCAATGAACGCGTAACGGGGGCTGGAGGTTGCTGGCATGATTCTTGTCACTGGAGCCGCTGGGTTCCTGGGTTCTCATCTCTGCGATCGTCTGTTGGGCGAGGGCCACGACGTGCTCGGCGTCGACAATCTGTCCACGGGCAATCTGGCGAATCTGCGGCACCTCAAGAACGAACCCTGCTTTCGGTTTGGAGAGCAGGACATCTGCGAGCCGTTCGATGTGGGCCGGGTGGAGTACGTGTTCAACTTTGCCTCACCCGCGAGCCCCGTGGACTACATGCGCCTGGGCATTGAGACGCTGCGGGTCGGCTCCGCCGGAACGCTAAACACCCTGGAGGTGGCGCGCCGGCACAACGCCGGCTATCTCCACGCCTCGACCTCCGAGTGCTACGGCGATCCCGAGGTGCATCCGCAGGTGGAAAGCTACTGGGGCAACGTGAACCCCATCGGTCCGCGCTCGGTGTATGACGAGGCCAAGCGCTTCTCTGAGGCGGCGGTCGCCGCGTATCACCGCTACCACAATGTGGACACGCACCTGGTACGCATCTTCAACACCTACGGACCAAGGCTGCAGGCCAACGACGGTCGCGTCATCTCGAACCTCATGATGCAGGCCCTGCGTGGCGAACCGCTGACGGTGTATGGCGATGGCTCGCAGACGCGCAGCTTCTGCTACGTGTCCGATCTGATCGACGGCATCTACCGGCTGTCCCGCTCCGACGAGCATGACCCCACTAACATCGGTAACCCGGTGGAGTGGACGATCCTGGAGTGCGCTCGCGAGGTGCAGGCGCTGCTGGGAGCGAAGGGCGAGATCACCTTCCGTTCGCTGCCGCAGGACGACCCAAAACAGCGCAAGCCGGACATCACCAAGGCTCGACGACTGCTTGGCTGGGAGCCGGTTGTGCCATTGCGCGAAGGTCTGGAGCGCTCGCTGGCGTACTTCCAGGAGTGTGTGCAGGCGGAACGCGTCATCGCCTGAGAAGCCTGCTTCGTACAACAAATGCGCCTCCCCGCGGAGGCGCATCTGCATGGACTGGGCAGGCTACTTGCCATCGAGGCGCGTACTGGAACGGAGTTTGGGGTAGAACTTCAGCTGTACGGTTGTGACTGTGTCGTTCTGGTGTGTTGTCTGGTAGACCGGGGCGATCCAGTGCTCGTACTGAAACCACGCGTCCAGTTCGACGTCCGGCCGCAGACGCTTGACCACTTCGACCTTGAACTGGTTCTGCGTTGTGCCCTGCGCGATAAAGTCCTTGGGTGTCTTTTTATTCAGATACTCAAGCTGCACAAACTCGTTTGCCGCCAGGTGGTAGGTCAGCCATGCCTGGCCGCCCTTGGCCTCACGTCCGATCCAGTCGCCCATAATGAAGCCCTTGTTGGTGTAGCCCTGCGGCTGGAGCCCTTCAAAGTAATTAAAGGTGCCGCCCAGACTTCGCAGCGTTGAGGTATCCGTGCTGGCTGCTTCAACGCGGAAGTCAAGCTTTGGAATGCCCGGGATCTGGGAAATGTACACGCCGGGACGGTAGGCCGCACGGCGCGGCGCGCTGATCGGACTCACGTCGTCATGCGCGATGGAATCGGTGTACAGCGTGACGTGTTTCCGCATGAACGGCAGGCGCCAGGAGAAGCTGAAGTCGCTGAACCGGGCCCCAGGGTCGTTGCGCGACAGTTTGGCGGCAAGATCGCCTTCGGTGTCAGAGAGGGAGAAAAAGCTGCGGAAAAACGTTCCAAAGGTCACCGGAACGTGACCGATTCCACCCCAGATCACGGTGCGCTGGAAGGTGAACTCGAAGTTCGTCGTTGGGCGCAGGGCGAACATCTCGGAGTGGACCCACGGGGAATTAAAGTCGGTGTGACCTTTTAGATCGCCCACGAAGAAGTCGTAGCGGAGCGGCCCAAAC
>CAXTFS010000130.1:0-8674 GCA_964243395.1 uncultured Acidobacteriaceae bacterium
CCTCGGCTTCTTCGCCCCCACCGCCGACATCCCCGAGAACAACGTCAAGCGCATCCAGACCAAGAGCGGCAACCGTGTCCACCTGATCGACACCCCGGGGCTAGAAACCGTTCACCTAGCCACGCCGCACAGCACCAAGCTATCCATGACAGAGAAGGACGGCGTCACCGGCCGCCCCCTCCTCTACATCCACTCCGAAGGCGACATCGTCCTCAACGCCCCCACCGGCCGCGTGCACATCAACAGCGCGTTCTTCTCGCGGGAAGTGGGCGTGCCCGCACCGCCTGCGCCGCAGACCCCACCGGCAGCGAAGGCGGCCCCATCCGCGACGGCGGAGCACGCAGGCGGGGTCGCAGGCTTCTTCGGCGGCCTGTACGACAGCACGCTCAAGCCACTTGGCCACATGGTCATGCACCCGATCGAAACCGCCGAAGGCATCGGCCACGCTGTGGCTCATCCGATCCAAACGGGCGAGACCATCGGCCACGCTGTGAGTGCCACCACTAAGGCTGTCTTCAGCGGAAACACGTATGCCATGGGCGCCGCGCTGGGTACAGTAGGCATGTTCGCGGTCCCCGGCGCTGGAGAAGCCGAAGGCGTCGAGGACGCTGCACGATTGGGGCAGGTAGGGAAACTAGCTGAGGCTTCTGAGACAGCCACCGCCGTGAGCCGGACTGGCGAGTTCGCCAGTGTTGGGTCAGAGGTAAAGACACTATCTACTGCGACCGGAGTCGCTCCCGCTGTAGACGCCGCGGGGGGGCAAGGGGTCGCGTTCTTCGGCAAAGACAATTTAGACGCGTTCTACTCCGGTGACAAAGTTCTTATCGGTGCACCAAACGGCAAACCCTTCTTCTTTATGCCAGCTGAAGACGCTTCGCTGGTCAAGAACTCAGCCGATGCCGCCCGCTACACCGGCATGGCTCCGTCTGCCGCAAGGGCTTACGTGAATGAAGGAGACATATATGGTTTGAGCTTTCCTACGGAAGGTATGGCGGTTCGAACGCCAACAGCAGCGGATGCCGGGGGCTGGGAACACTTCTTAGAGGGTGGAAACACTGCTGTGAAAACCGGGGATGGGCCAAACGCCGGGTATCTTCTCAACCCGACCCGGGAATTTGTTGTGCCGGGCGGGTCGCCTGCCCCTCCAGGATCCGCCCTCTTCAAACTTGGCGATAACGGCTCCTGGGAGAAGATTCGTGGCTTCTGATCTCAATACACATTGCGACAGCTGTAAGGATTTTTGGCTTCGGCCAGATGCACCCGCCCCCTTGGCGACCAGTTATGAGCGGCACGGCCGACTGTACCACTGCCAGGATTGCGATAGCTACTGGGAAGAGCTGGAGCGGTATGTTGCGCCAATCTCGCGCGAAGACGCGGAGAAGTTTTATCCGGAAGCCTTCTCTACAGCTACATAATTTATTTGGAGCTTGCTTATGCCGCCCTTTATTCCAGTGAATGCGTTCGAGGAGGCCCTCGCATCCGCAAACGCGGGCACTCTGTCTCCACAGGTCTTTCTGGGTATCTTCCTCAGCAGCGATGTGGTATTGCCAAGCGCAACGGAGTTACAGCCGGACGGATCGGGTATGCAGCCACTCTTTTTCGAAAAAGATGGGGTTGGGATGCTCAGTCTTTTCTCTGATTTGTCCCGCGTTGAATCGTTCGCGAGTAAAGCGCCGTATGCCTTGGTTTTGAAAGGCCTGGAAATGCTGAAGCGGCTACCAAAGGAATACGGCATCGTGCTTAATCCTGGTCAAACGGTTGGGCTTGAGCTTCACCCAGATGGAATCCGGCAGTTATTGTCGGAGCTTCAATAGCATCGATAAAAGATGGATCGACTCTTTTGTTACGTTGCTTAACTCCAATCTAGATCACGGAAATCGGTATTGAATTGGCTGCTACGAGCGGCGCACCCGATTGGGTGAGACGGTTGCGGGAGAGACTTGGGCATTTACAGTTCGGAGCGCAAAGCTTACGGGCGGAGATACACCAGATGTGCGAGCAACTCTTGACAGCATCCGCTCTGTTCGCGGCAAGGAAGTATCAGACTTGCCCGAGACGAATAGCTTTCAGGACTTGCCGCGCCGTGCATCAAAGTAGCCCAGCCAGGCCACAGGTGGAGAACCCTTGGCTTTGCGCATGCTGGAAGAGGAGATGGGCGGCAGTTAGAGCGTTATGCAAGGGCAATCTAGCTACGGATTAAAGTGAGCCAAGATGCTAGAGCACGATCAAGTAAGAGCTGTTGCAGAATCCCGCTTACCGAAATAAAAGGTATTTCGGCATGGATAACGTCATTATTATTGCGGACAAGTTCATCCGAGAACGGCAAAGGGACTGGATAGGTGAGAGACAGGGAACTTTGATGATGCAAGCAGTTGCCAGTCACCGGGAACGCACCTTACGGCTGGCCGAAAGTATTACTTTTCAAAAACTCGGTGCATGGCTACTGCTAACGTACTTCCAAGCCCGTCTCGGCCGAAAGCGCTGGAGCTACCAATTACAACCGCGGTCCGTCCCATTTTAGATCGTGTTCAGCCAGCCGAGATGCGCCTTTACGAGTACCGCAGTCTCATGGGCAAAGGTCTTGTAAGCATCCGAGCCGTCCTGTGACTCCTGGACGAACAGGCCTTCGTCCTTGTTATGAATGCCCTTCATGTCGTCGATGTAGAACCCGTTGAACTGCGCGACGGGCACGGCTTTCAGCTTCGCAAGCCGCGCTGAGAACTCCGCATTCAGCCCTGGTGTGATGGTCACGCCTGTCGCTGCCGCGATACGCTTCAGCCCGCTGTTGACGCTTTCATGATCGTGGCTCTCGAGCGTGCCGAAGTCCCTCACAAAAGCCGAGGTGCCCTTCGCCGCCGCGACCCGGCCAGCCTCCACCTCATACAGGCCCCCCTGCGAAACTTTGGCCACAAAGGCCTGGTCCGCAGGGGACGCCGTGGGTGCCGGCTCCGCCGCGACCCGTAGCGTCGCAAGGGAGGCGCAGATCACGCCAGTCAGTACCGCAGTCCTGCCAAACTGTTTCCACTTCCGTGGCTGATCCACCTGCATGTCGTTCCCCTGAGTCGCCGTTACGTTCTACCTTGTTGGATGCACCTTCTAGCTGCCTCCGCGAAAGCGATTCGCGGCACGGAACTCCTCACGCAGCTCGGGCGTTTTCAGGTTCTCACGCAGGTGCGCCAGCCGCTGCTCGACCGCCAGCAAGGTCGCTGCGATCGGGCCGGTATTGGTCAGTGCCACGTCGCGCCACATGCTGTAGGGGCTGGCACCGAGCCGAGTGGTTTCGCGCAGCGCCCGCCCGCCGATCGCCTCCACCAGCGCACGACCTTCCGGGTCAGCAGCGAAGGTCTCCTCCAGCACCGCTGCAAGCGCCGTCGACAGCATCTGCGGCAGATGGCTGACCCAGGCGCACAGCACATCATGCTGCGCCGGGTCCAGGTCCCGCGATCGTGCCCCAATAGCCTCAACCCAACCACGGAATCGAGCCTGCAGTGGAGAAGGTTCAGCATCGGCGCGCAACGGCGTGAACAGCCATGTCGCTCCACGAAACAGCCCGGGCTCGGCCAGCGCAGCCCCGCCCGATTCCTTGCCGGCCATGGGATGACCTGGCAGAAAACGCGCCTGCCCGGCGCCGTTGAACAGGGGCCGCACGTGCTCCGCGAGCTGCGCCTTGGTGGAACCCACATCGGTGACCAACTGGTCCTCACGCAATAACGGCGCCAGCCGCTCAGCCCAGTCCAGGATCGGCAGCACCGGCGTCGCCAGCACGTAAATTTCCGCGAGCCCCGGCGTGAACACGGCTTCACGGCTCGGCAGCGCCTCATCCAACGCGCCGATGGCAAGTGCCTTGGCCAGCTCTGCCGGGTTCGCGTCCCAACCGACGACCGTTCCCTCGAACGCTGGTCCGAGCGCCTTGAGCGCCAGGCCTAGTGAAGCGCCGATGAGCCCTGTGCCGAGGATAAGAACGCGTGTAGACATCGCCCGCCCAGCTTACCCGAGACACGGCCAGGGGGCGCTACTGCGCCGCGCGACGATGCGTAAAGGCGCGTGCCTCGGCGCCGCGATAATCGGCGGCGATGTGCCCCTGTCCGCGTAGGAGGTACTTGTACGTGGTCAAGCCGTCGAGCCCTACCGGGCCGCGGGCGTGGAACTTGCTGGTGGAGATGCCCACCTCCGCGCCGAAGCCGTAGCGGAACCCATCCGCAAAGCGCGTCGACACATTATGAAACACGCCCGCCGCATCCACCTCGCGCAGGAACTGCTCGGCCGCAGCGAGATCCTCCGTAAGAATGCTCTCCGTGTGCCCCGACCCGTGCGTGTGAATGTGCGTAACCGCTGCCTCGAGTGAATCAACAACGCCAATCGCCAACTCGGGCTCACCATACTCCGTGTGCCAGTCCTGCACGGCGTCGATGTCCGGTGTACCAGTGTCAGCAAGGAACGTCCGCGTCGCGGCGTCACCATGCAGACGAACACCCTTGGCGCTTAGATCGGCAGCAAGCCGTGGCAGCAGGCTCCGCGCAAGGTCACGATGCACCAACACGGTCTCCACCGCATTACAGGCCGCAGAGTAGTCGAGCTTCGCATCTGCGATCACACGCAGCGCAAGCAGCGGATCGGCTGCACGATCGACGTAGATATGGCACACGCCCTCTGAGTGGCCCAGCACCGGGATGCGCGTGTTGGCCTGCACGTACTCCACCAGCGCCTTGGAACCGCGCGGGATCACCATGTCGATCAGATCGTGCGCACGCAGCAGCTCGCTAACCTGTTCGCGGCCGAGCACCAGCGAGATTGCATCCTCCGGCAAACCGCGCTGCCGCAGCACGCTTTGAAGCACATCTACCAGCGCCTTGGCCGTATGCTCGACCTCGCGGCCAGGCTTCAGAATTACCGCGTTGCCGCTCTTCAACGCCAGTGCGGCAATCTGTGTCACGGCATCAGGGCGCGCCTCAAAGATCACCGCCAGCACGCCGAGTGGAACGCTGATTTTCTGGAGGTGAAGGCCCTTGTCGGCGGCTCCCAACTGTGCAGGGTTCGCCTCATCCAGCTCAAGCTCATCGAGCACGCGGCCGAGTGGATCGGGCAGTGCAACAACAGACCGGAGCTGTTCAGTCATCTCGCGCAACTTGCCTTCAGTCAGCTTCAGCCGTACAAGCGTCGCAGGGCTCAGCGCCTCGTCTTTGGGCGATGCCTCGGCGGTATGCAGGTCTCTGAGGTTGGCCGCGAGTAAGTCCGCGCTCGCATCCTCCAGAGCCGTCGCCATGGCATCGAGCGCAGCATTCCGTTCCCGCTCACCCAACGGCGCGAGGGCACGCGACGCAGCCTTTGCACGCACGGCGATCGCCCGCACGGCCATCTCGCGCACGCCGCCGTCCGTGATGGAGTTGGTCACCGGGCCGTCTCGGCAAAGCCCGCAGGCGCAGGCGCGGCAACCGGCGCACCGAAGCGCGTACCGACAGCTTCGCCGGCGACGATGCGCTCCAGCACACGCGGTGTGCGGCCGTTGGCAATGACAGCGCTCTTGCCTGCCTCGAGCGCAATGCGCACGCTTTCCAGCTTCGACAGCATGCCCCCACGGCCACGGCCGTTGCCGCCATGCGCCAGCGCGAGCACGGCGTCGTCGATGCTGTTCACTCGCGTGAGCACACAGGCGCCAGCCGCATGCGGATCACGATCGTAGAGCCCGTCCACGTCAGACAGCAGCACCAGCAGATCGGCGTCAAGGTGCTCCAGCAATAACGCGGAGAGCTTGTCGTTGTCGCCAAACATCCGTTCGGTCTGCGGCGTCTTCGCAGGCCGGTCCAGCTCCATCGTGGAGACCGTGTCGTTCTCATTCACGATGGGGATCACACCCAGCGATAGCAGCGATCCCAGCGTGGCACGCAGGTTTGCATGCCGCACCGCATCGCGAAAATCATCCTCGGTGAGCAGCACCTGCGCGATGCGGCAGCCGAGCCGGTCAAAGGCATCGTCATACAGCGCCATCAAGCGCGATTGACCCACTGCGGCGCAGGCCTGTACCTCAGCCAGCGTTGTTGGGCGCGACGCTAGCGCGAGCCGCTCCACACCCAGGCCAATCGCGCCCGAGCTGACCAGCAGCACCTCGATGCCGCTCGCGCGCAGAGCCGCTACGCCTTCCACCAAGCCGCACAGCAGGCCCAGCGCCACCTTGCCATCAGGACGCATGATGACGTTGGTGCCAAGCTTCACCACAATCCGGTGCGGAGCCGAGGTCATAGGAGGTCTCTACGCGTGCACAGGCTGCGCCACGGGTGCCGCAATCGTGCGATCGACCACAGGTGCGAGTTGCCGCAGCTTTTCGACCAGATCTACGAGCTGCCTGGGATGCAGTGACTGCGCGCCGTCTGACATTGCCTTGTCCGGATTCGGGTGCATCTCCATCAGCAGGCCATCGCCACCCGCAGCCACGGTGGCCAGCGCCATCGGTGCCACAAACTCGCGCTTGCCCACACCATGCGATGGATCGCCCAGCACCGGCAGGTGCGTCAGCGATTTCAGCACCGGGATCGCGGAGATATCCATGGTGTTGCGCGTGTAGGTCTCAAAGGTCCGGATACCGCGCTCGCACAGCATCAGATCATAGTTGCCGCCCGCGAGAATGTACTCCGCGCTCAGCAGCAGCTCTTCGATGGTGGCCGCGATGCCGCGCTTCAACAGCACAGGTTTGCGGATACGCCCAAGCTCACGCAGCAGGTTGAAGTTCTGCATGTTGCGCGCACCCACCTGGAAACAATCGACCAGGGGGAGCATGGGTTCGATCTGCGAAATCTCCATGACCTCGGAGATCACCAGCAAGCCAAACGCATCGGCGGCCTCGCGCATCATCTCAAGACCGGGAATTCCCATGCCCTGAAACGAGTACGGCGAGGAGCGCGGTTTGAACGCGCCGCCGCGCAGAAATTGCGCACCCGCGGCCGCGCATTGTTCTGCACTCAGGTGTATCTGCTCGCGGTTCTCAATGGAGCACGGGCCCGCCATGATGACGATCTCGTCGCCGCCCACGGTAAGCCCGTTGCGGAAGCGAACGTGCGTGCCTTCGGGTCGAAAACCACGACCCGCAAGCTTGTACGGCGACGAGATTCGGTATGCCTGCTGCACGCCCTTGAGCACCTGGAACTCGGTGACCTCAAAGTGTGCCGGCGTGCCCACACCCGCCAGAATGGTTTGTGTTTCCCCGGTAGTGCGATGGACGTTGAAGCCCAGCTCCACCATGCGTTCGATCACGGTTTGAATCTGTTCGCTCGTGGCGCGATCCTGCATCGCAACGATCATCACTGGAGTTCCCTCCTCGCGGCTGCGGGTAGCGCAGCGCACGAAAGACCTTCTGGCCGAACTCGTCCGGCCTCCCTGCAAAGCTTTGGCTTACTTATGTGTAAGCGGCTCATGGCTTGCTGCCGAGCCAGTGTCAACGCGCTGCAAGGCACGCATGACATCCATGACGCGGTCATAGATATCCTGCAGCTGCGCCGCGGTGAGCGGCCCTGGATTGATGCTCCGCACGTGCTCAAACACGGTCTGCTCGCGGTTTGGCTCGTAGATGGGCGCGGCGTTGCCGCGCTTGAGCTGACCGATGGCCATTGCAGCAGCCGCTCGTTCCGAGAGCAGGGCAACGATCTGCTCATCCAATTGGTCGATCTTGATACGCCAATCGGCGATGTCCATGGCTGGTCCTCTCGTAATCGGCGCAAGCCTTGAGGCATGCGCGTTCCTCGCAAAATCGGAAGCGCACCGCGGCGAAAATCAACCGCCACGCGCGTCTGCTCTAGATGATACGAGCTTCCGGCCGGATTGCTCACGCCTTTGCTCCCACGGGTTCCTCACCGGCAACGCTGCCCGCTTCGACGGCACCACCCACGCCTGCGGGCGATCCATCTTTTGCGCTGAGCTGGGCCTGGTCGACCGCGGACGAAGCAGCGCCATCGCGCAGGCTGCGCACAAACGCGCCCACCGCCTCTGCCGCATCGGCAGCCGGTGTCGCTTCCACCAACGCAACAATGGCAGATCCAATTACCGCGGCATCGGCAAACTCGCTTACAGTCCGCACATGCTCCGGCGTGGAGACACCGAAACCCAGTGCGATAGGCAGATCCGTAAAGCCCCGCAGCCGATCGACCAGCGTCTTCGCATCGTCGGCGAGTGAGGTCTGCGTGCCCGTAATGCCCACGCGCGAGATCGCATACACGAAACCTCTGCTGTGCTCCGCGATCGCCTTCAATCGTGCATCCGGCGAGGTGGGCGCGGCGAGAAACACCGGCGCAAGGTCGTTCTCCTCCATGCACTGGAGGTATTCGCCGGCCTCTTCCACGATCATGTCGGTGAGCAGCACACCATCGGCGCCGTTGCTTTTGGCGGCTTTCGTGAACTCGGCCATACCCATGCGCACCACGGGGTTTAGATAGCTGAACAGGATGATGCCCGCCTGCGGCCGCAATCGACGAAGATCGAGGCAAACTTCTAACACATCGGCCAGCCGCGTGCCGCGCGCCACCGCACGCTCACTGGCGCGCTGGATTACGGGGCCATCTGCCAGTGGATCGCTGAACGGCACGCCCAACTCAATCACGTCAGCGCCGTTATCGATCGCTGCAACGGCCATGTTGCGCGTGGTGGCAAGATCAGGATCCCCGGCGGTGAAATACACCACCAGTCCCGG
>CAXTFS010000131.1:0-8604 GCA_964243395.1 uncultured Acidobacteriaceae bacterium
GGCGGCGCCCACCTTTCGCGAGAAGCTCCTGATCACGCACCGCGGCGTGAGCGGGCCGGCGGCGCTGCAGATCTCGTCGTACTGGCGCCCGGGGTCGGCGGTGGGTTTCGATCTGGCTCCGCACGGGAATGTCTTTGCACCCATCAGGGCCGACGGCGCACGGCGGGACAGGGGCGCGCTGCTGACGGCTCTGCGCGGCGTTCTGCCGGCCCGCTTTGCCGAACGCTGGGCCGACCTGCAGCTGGCCGGCGGCGCTGATTGGACCAACGCGGGGCTGGACCGCCTGGAGGCTCGCCTGCATGACTGGCAGGTGCGCCCGGCGGGCACCGAGGGCTTCGCCAAGGCAGAGGTCACAGCGGGCGGCGTGGATACCCACGAACTCGACGCAAAGACCATGGAGAGTCTGCGCGTGCCGGGCCTGTACTTTATCGGCGAGGTGGTGGATGTGACGGGATGGCTGGGTGGCTACAACTTCCAATGGGCCTGGGCGAGCGCTGCCGCCTGCGGCCGCAGCCTCTAAGCCGTGATGCGGCCGGCAGCCTCCGGAGCATCGGCACCCTTGCCGCTGTCAAACTCCGCGTAGTTATCCAGGTGGTCCTTGATGATGTGGTAGCACTCGCACGAACGGTGTTCGAGCGCGGCGGAGTTCAGGATGCGGATCGATCCGCGCGCGTACTCGATCAGGCCCTCTTCCTTCAATGCACCGGCGGCGAGGGAAACTGTGGGGCGTGAGCTGCCCAGCATGTCTGCCATGAATTCATGCGGCATCTGGAAGTGATCGCGATGGACCCGGTCGGCGCACATAAGCAACCAGCGGGCGAGCCGCTGCTCCACGTTGTGCTTGGCGTTGCACCCGGCCGATTGCATCGCCTGCACTAACTGGGCCTGCACATAGCTCAACGCAAGCGTCTGAAAACGATCGCCGCGGAGGAACTCCTTCTTCGCTGCGGTCAGGCTGGCGGAATAACCAGAGCCTTCAATTTGCGTGTAAATGCGGTTCAGGCTGCGCTTGGTCCCCATCAGCGCGGAGACGCCGATCACCCCTTCGTAGCCGAACATGCCCACTTCCACCTGGGATCCATCGTCAAAGGTGGTGGTCTGGGATGCCATGCCCTCCTCTACAAAGAAGAGGTGCGCGACGGGATTGCCGGGAAACTCGATCTCGTGACGCACTTCAAAGTGAATCGGGCGTAACGCCAGACGAGCGATCGCGTCGGCGTCGAGGTTGCGAAGAATTGTGTTTCGGAACTTGCTCGCGTGCATGGGAGGCCTCCGACCGGATCGTCTCCACAGGCCCAGTATGGACCCTTTCGACTCCCCTGCGGCTCCTTATTCGAGCCGGATCGCCGATACGTTGGCTAATCGCGTCGCTGCCGGCGCAGTTCTTCCCAGTCGTGCTCGGTCTGATCGGCATACCTGCGGGCAAAGGCGGCGATCGCCTTTTCGAAGCTCGTGCCGTGGCCAAGGTAGCCCGCCAGGGAGTCCGGATCGCCCGAGCGGGCATGCCCGCGCGCCAGCAACTCGCCACAAAGGTCGGCGTAATGGCACAGGGACTCGAGATCCAGCGTGCCCAGGTTGACCGAACCCTTGTGGTCGTTCAGCTGTCGCACCAGGAAGTCTCGCCCGTCCACTCGGGTGTGGCCCAGAAACGGATCCGACTGGATTTGCATGGCGCGCTGGCCATCGACGACACGTTCCCCCGCCGACCGCTTCCCCGCCATGCCGCCCCTGGCCCCGGGCAGGTACGGCGCCCAGGCGGAGGCGACCTCCTGCTTTACTTGCAGAAACAAGGGATCGTCCGGCCCGTTACCTTCGAAGTAGACACAGAAGTCGCGCAGCCCCACGGAGCCGGTCCCGACGATCTTGAAGGCGACATCCAGCGCCCGGTAGCGCGACAGCAGGTGACGGCGTTCGGGCTCGATGCTGCTTTGGTAGAGCGGCAGCGCCCCCAAAACCTTTTCGGCCTCAGGTGCCGTCAGCCGATCGAGCAGGGGCGGCTCGGAGCGGAAGCGGCGGTCGGCCGGAGCCGTGGTGGTCTCGCCGTTCTCGTCGGTCTTCGACTTTCTGGCCTTCTTCGCCGCTTTGCCGGCCTTCTTTCCGGGCCTGTGTTGGGATCTGGATCCGGGCTTGGCTTCGGTGAGAGCATCGCGCAACAGGGTCGGCGTTGACCGTTCCGCCTTGGCGAACACCCCTTCCACGGCCTGGAGCGCGGTGTGCCGGTGGATCTGGTACCGCGCCAGCTCAAGGACCGGCATGGCCGCAAACAGATGCAGGCTCTTGCGATACCGTCGCGTGAAGACCCGGACCGCGTCGCGGCAGTTCGATTCGCTCTCGTTGGCCTCCCGGCCCGTCAGGTGGATGCTGGTGGCCATCCGTTTGACATCCCACTCGAACGGCCCGCGGATCGTCTCGTCGAAGTCATTGATGTCGAAGACGAGCCGGCCATCGAGACCCGCATAGGCGCCCAGGTTGCGCAGGTGCGCATCGCCGCAGATCTGGCTGAAGATGCCGGTGTGCTGCCCTCCGCCAAGATCATGGGCCATCACCGGCACGGCCCCGCGAAAGTAGCCGAACGGCGATGCCTTCATGCGCTCGTACTTGAGCTCCAGCAGCCGCGGCAGACGGTCTTTTGCCGCCAGGCGCAGAATCCGGTAGGCGCTGCGACCACCCTTCTCCACGCGCCACTCACCATGGCTTCGGCGGGAAAGGTCTTTGCGCCTGCTCTGGCCGTCAGCTCGTTGCTGTTCCTTCGATGGACGCGTCGTCACAGGCCTCCACGGTAGCAGGAACGCGACGGCGCAATCGCACGCGGCCTTCGTGACACGGCCCCCTGCCGTTTACGCGGTGCGGCCTTTTCCCCGGCGGAAGGCGCCGGCGATCCATTGGCCCAGGCGCAGGGCAGGAAAGAGTGCCAGCGCACCTGCTGGGAGCCTCGTTTCGAGCAGCGCGACCGGCGGAAAGGCGCGGGCGCGGGCTTCCCGCCACCAGAATCCCGGTCCGCGGCCCAGAAGAAAGCGCGCCAGATACACCGTGGCCGTGCCGAAGCGCAGATCGTAGATCTCCTGTTCCGCACCGCCGCGCGTCATCGTGCCCAGGGCGATGCGCACCGCCAGTCGCACGGAAAGACGCCGCCTCAGGTCAGGCCGCAGGGTCCCCGGCAGGACGAGCCCGAAGAGTTCCTCGCAGAGCAGCAGGGCCTGCGCCGCACAGGAGCCTGACCCCATCGCCTCCGCCGAACGGTAGAGCCCCGGAATGCCGCCATCTTGCACAGCTCCGGCCGAGTGAAGCAGCGCATGGACGTCCACAAGCCACTTCAAACGACTCCAGCCATGCCCCGCGCCATGCACACACAGGTACGCGAACAGCGCCGGAGTGGAAAGGGTGGTCAGCTCGCAGCTGGGCGTTACGGCAACCTTTTGCAGACGCTGCAGCGCCCGGTTGCTATCGAGCAGTGACGGCATATCGGTCAGCTTGACGTGCAGTTCGACCTCAGCGCCGCCAGCTGGGTTCCACCACTCCGTACTGTGGGCGAAGCGCCGGTAGAGCGCCAGCTTCTGGGGGGAGACCTCTTCACCGGGCAAGCGGCGCCGGTAGCCCAGCGAGCGCAAAGCGGTCGCTGTGGCTTCTTCCTGATGGACCGGCACGAAGAAATCGATGTCCTTGGCGTGCCGCAGACCCGTTTCGCCGTAGGCCAGCACAGCAAGCGTCGCGCCCTTGAGGAAGATCGGCTCAATGCCACTGGCGCGCAGAACCGCGGCGAGCCGGCACGAGGCAAACGTGAAGGCCAGCGCCTGGCGCGTCTGTTCAACGGAGATTTCCGACAGAGCGGAGATTACGGAGGAGGGGAGATCGGTGTTGAGGGACCGCAGATTGCGTAGCAGCAGACCGGCCACGCGGTGGCGGCGGGCGACACGGACCACTCGATCCCAGTGCACGGCGCGGATGACACCACGGCGGAGGGAGTTTGCGGAAAGTGAATGAGGAGGCCAGCAGGTGCCAGCCACCACCACCCGGAAATCAGGGGAAAGTACCATCCGCTCCAGCCAGACGCCAGACGAGAGTTAAACCTTCTCGATCACGAACGCCAGGGAAGCCGAGACAAAGGTCCTAGCTGGCGGGTCCGAAGCCGGCAATGCCGTTCAGGCCCTCAGTCACGTTGCTGGTCTTGTTGCTCTGAGCAGTGTTCATGGATGCTGCGCTGACGATGGTAGGGGTGACCCAACGCTTCGAGGGGACTGACGGAAGACCTTTGTTCATTGCTGATTCTCTCCGGTTCGAGGTAGTTTTCGAATCATACCCGATTCCTGGGAACAAGCGGAAGACTCTTTTCGTTACAAAGTAGACTCTGGAGAGGCCAGGGCACGCGGCCGGGCACCCCTTGCGACTCCCACGATCCCTCACCTCGCGCCTGTTCTCTCTGGCTGCCCTTGCACGCTATGGCTTTCCGTGGAGCCCAGGTCGACCCCGCAGCCCCATCGAGCGTCTGCGCCGGTATGGCCTGGCCGAGCGCCTCCGCAGCCGTTCCGGAGCCGCTCGCCTGCTTCTTTACGGTTTCACGACGCTCGCGTGGCCCGTGGCGGCGCTGCTGGAGGTCTTCCGGAACAGGCCGTATCTGCGCACGAAACAACCGGCAGCGCAGCTGCGTGCCTGCGCGGCCATGTACGGTCTGGCGCTGTGGCGTAACGTTCCTCCTGTCGAGTTCCTCGCCTACGATTTCGGGGATCCACAGCAGCGTGCCGCGCTGCCGCAGTACCTGTTCTGGACCGACGGCGACGCAGTGAAGCGACTCAACCGCCTCCGCGGCGCCCGCAATGAGGACGTTCAGGACAAGGCACGCTTTGCCGTAATCTGCGCCGCCCACGGCCTGCCTCATGTGCGCACCTGGGCCAGCTTCGGCGCGGGCAACACGGCAGGCGATCGCGAGCAGGACGCCACGGCCATCGCGGGCTGGACCGGGGGATTCTGGGTGAAACCGCTTCGCCTGCAGGGGGGGCGCGGTGCTGAGCGCTGGCTTCCGGCGGCTGACGGTCAGTTCGAAGACAGCAACGGTCTCCGGCTCGCACCCGGGGCGCTGCTGGCCCGGCTACGCGAGCGCGCGTGCCTGGTGCAGCCGATCGTGACGAACCACCCGGCGGTGGAGCGCTTCACCAACGGCGCTCTGGCGTCCTTGCGCGTGGTGACGGGCCTGCACCGCGATGGCACGCCCGCGCTGCTCGCGAATCTGCTGGTCCTGCCGCAGGGCACGTCGACAATCTCGGCCGGCGGCCTGGTCTGCACGGTCGACTGGACCTCCGGCACGATCCTCGGGGCACGGGACAACTCGCTCCGGCACACGCTGGACCGTCATCCGGAGACTGGCGAGCGGTTCCCCGGGGCCGCCCTGCCCTTCTGGGCCGAAACGCTCGCCCTGGTGCAACACGCCCATCGCGAGGCCTTCCCCCACTTCGCAACGCTGGGCTGGGATGTCGCCCTGACGCCCGACGGTCCGCTGCTGCTGGAAACCAACTCCGGCTGGGGGGCGCTGGCACACCAGGTGATGTCCGGACCCCTGGGGCTCACGGCGCTCAGCGCCATCGTCAGCGAAGATCTGGATGCGGGGCTGGCTGCGAATCTGGCTGCGCATGGCCGGGGCCGCTGAGCGCAACCGGCGTCGGAGCGATCTGCTGCAGCCAGGCTGCGAGAGCGCCCACCAACACGGGAAGATTGCCGCGAAAGAAGAGTTCGGTATGGTGGCAGGGCAGCACGTGCACGGTCGCCCCAGCCCCGGCCAGCTGATCCCAGTCGAGGCAGGCCTGGCGAAAATAGAACGGCTGCGTCGGTTCGGCAGCCAGCAGCGAGAGCAGGGGCACCGGCAGCGGACGCAGGCGCAGAAAGTCCACACTGTTGCCCCGCGCCCAGTTCGCCGGCCATCGCGTGAGGCGCCAGCGCTGCAGGGGCTGGAACAGCGGCCGCAGCACGAAGACGAAATACCAAAGCAGTTTCCTGGCAAGCCAGACCGCGGCTTCGCGCCGGCCAGGGCGGTCTTTGCCCACGACGAGACCACGTGCGATCCGCTTGTAGGCCGGAGCGGATCGACGCGAGGGCGGGAACTGCGGGTTGCCGGGCATGGGGGAGTCGATGAGCACCGCACCGACACACCCGACGGACGCCAGCCGCGCCGCCGCGTCAAAGGCGAACATGCCCGCGTAGCAGAAACCCACCGTAACGAACGGACCGGGAGCTATGGCATCGCGAATTGTTTCAGCGATTTCCGCGCACACGCGTTCCGCCGCGTACAGATCGGAGCTGTACGCGGTAAACGCCGGGCTGATCAGTGTTGCCGGATGCCCCGGGCCGAGCAGCTTAAAGACGCGCCGGAAGTATGTCTCTTCCTTGCCTGCGGGGCTGATAAAAATTAGAGCGGTCTGCCCCGGCTCGCCCCTCTGCAGCTCTTCCACCAGGCGGGGCGCGGAGGCGGCAGCCTGGACGGCTGGTTGGACCCCGACGGGACCACGGAGACTCCGGGTCGTGGTGGCTTTTGACGGTGCCGTATTCGGCGCAAGGTCCCTGTTCGACATCGCTCCCACTCGCTTCGCTTAGGCTATCTCAGACGCTCTTCGAACGGCCGGTACGCTTTGCTGAATCGATGGCGGAGAGACGATGCCATGCACTTGCTCTGCGGACTTTGGATGAGGGGTGGCGAGCCTGCCGACCGCACGCGGCTCGAGGCGATGTGCGCCGCGATGCAGCCCTCGACCCCCGGGGTGCGACAGGGCATGCCGGCGTTCTGGTGCGAGGGGAGTGTGGGGCTGTCCGTGCTCACTTTTGGGGCCACGGATGCCGGGGCGATCGTCCTCAGTGAGGGGAGCAAGATCGTGGCCGCCGATGTGCGCCTCCACGAGGCCGAGGAGCTCCAGCAGCTGCTCGGAGGCCGTCCTGGCACGCCCGCCGAGCTGGTCGCCCGGGCCTTCGATCGCTTTGGGGAGGAGGCTCCGAAGCACATCCTGGGTGACTTTGCCCTCGCCGCCTGGGACCCGGGGGCCGGCGAACTCTGGCTGACCCGCGATACGGCCGGGGTGCGGCCGCTGGTGTACGGCGCCGGCGCCGGCGGGAGCTTCCTTTTTGCCTCGTTTCCGCGCGCTCTGCACGCCAGCGGCCTCCTGCCCCGCACGCTGAATCCCCTGGCGCTGCTGCGGCCCGTACTGGGGCTCTTCAACGCGGGGGAGACGCTGTCGGCGGGGGTGTTGCAGTCCCCGCCAGGGTCGATCTTGCGGGTCTCCGCGACGACGCTGCGGCAGAGCACCTACTGGCGGCCGACCCGGCAGCCGCAACGCCACAGGCACCCGGCCGAGGCCGCCGAGGAGCTTCGTGCCCTGCTCGAGCGGGCCGTGCGCGGACGCATCGCGGGCAGTGGACCGGTGGCGTCCCACCTGAGCGGCGGCCTGGACTCCTCCACGCTGGCGATCCTGGCCGCACGGGCCCTGCGCGCCGAGCAGCGCACGCTGCTGGCGTACTCCTTCCTCCCGGCAGAACGGCGGGCGGACATTGAAGACGAGGGTCCCTTTATCGAAAGCGTGCTGGCCCAGGAACCCGACATCTGCTGGAAGGCCGTGGCGCCCCCACCGCCGTTGGAGGTCCTGGGATCCCTGCGCGATCCGGACGGCGGCTTCGCCCTGGTCGGAAGCTGGCCGGAAAACGCCGTCTGCGCCGATGCCGCTGTCGGCGCTGCCGAGATCGTGCTGTCCGGCTGGGGAGGCGACGAGGGAGCAACCTACAACGGTCGCGGCGTGCTGGCCGATGCCTTCCGTCATGGGCGCTGGATCTATCTCCGACGGGAGTTGGAGGCGCTGAAGCGGCAGCGCGGCTTTCGGCGCCGCAACACGCTGCTGGGCGACGTGGTACTACCGTCGGTTCCGGGGTCGTGGTTCCAGGCGCTGCAACGGGCGCGCGGACGCGGTGACTCCTCGGATTGGGACCCGTCGCGCCTGCTGGCAGTGCCGTGGCGGAAGAAGGCTGCCGGGAGGGGGAGCACGCAACTCAGCCTCGGCCCCAACGCGCGCCGCAACCAGCTGACCCTGCTGCGCTCCCCCCACATCGCCGGGCGCACCGGGACCTGGGCAGCCATCGGCGCCAACTATGGCCTGGCGTTCACCTTTCCGCTGCTGGACCGGCGCGTGCTGGAATGGGCGCTCTCCCTGCCGCCGCATTGGCACCTGCGCGACGGATGGAAACGCCGGCTTCTGCGGGACGCCACAGCAGGCATCCTGCCGGAGACCATCCGCTGGCGCCATGGCAAGCTGACACCCTATCCGGACGGTGTCCCGCAATTCCTGCGCGCACGCACCGCTGTGCTCGAGCTGGCAGACCGGCTTGCCGGCAACCCGGCCGTCGGTGCGCTCTTCGATACCGCGGCACTGCGGGCCGAGATCCTCGCCCTGCCCACCCCGGAGGCCTGCGCCTCCGACGCCGCGGTGGGGGCGGTGAGCCGCCGGGTAGGGGCCATCGGCGCCGTGCTCGAATACAGTGAATACGTGGCGCAACATGGTTGATCCTGCCCCTGTGACCAAGACCCTGTGACCAAGACTCTGTGACCAAGACTCTGTGACCAAGATTCTGTGACCAAGA
>CAXTFS010000132.1:0-8485 GCA_964243395.1 uncultured Acidobacteriaceae bacterium
GGTAATGTCGTTGAGCATCTGCGCATCGCCGTCGAGCACCTTGTACTGGTCCTGCGCGAAGAAGTCCGCGAGCACATTGTGGCCGGAGCGGATCTCGCCGGAGGTCTGCTTCTCCTGGTCGGACAGCATGCGGAGCAGCGTGGATTTGCCGGCCCCGTTGACGCCGACGAGGGCGATGCGGTCGCCGCGTTCGATGGTGAAGTTCACGTTGTCGAGCACGCGCTTGTCACCGTAGTGCTTAGAGAGGTTCTTGACCTCGATCACCGTGCGGCCGCTGGCGGGGGGCTGCGGAAAGGTGAAGTGGATCGTGGCTTCTTCGTCGGGCACCTCGATGCGCTCGATCTTGTCGAGCTCCTTGATGCGGGACTGTACCTGCTTGGCCTTGGTGGCCTGGGCGCGGAAGCGGTTGATAAAGGCTTCAAGGTCCTCGATGCGCTCGCGCTGGTTCTTGTAGGCGCTCATGAGCTGCGTGCGGCGCTCGTCTTTGAGGGTCAGGTACTTGGAGTAGTTGCCGTGATACACGTGCATGCGCTTGTTCCAGACCTCGACGGTTTTGCTCACGGTCTGGTCAAGGAAATAGCGGTCGTGCGAGATGAGGATAAAGGCGTTTTCGTAGCTTTGCAGGTACTCTTCGAGCCAGTTGCGGGACTCGAGGTCAAGGTGGTTGGTGGGCTCATCGAGCAGCAGCAGGGAGGGCTTTTGCAGCAGCAGTTTGGCCAGCGCGATGCGCATCTGCCAGCCGCCCGAGAACTCTTCGGTGCGCCGCGACCAGTCTTCCTTCGAAAAGCCGAGGCCGCCGAGCACGGCGCCGACCTGGGCGTCGAGCGTGTAGATGTCGTGGACGTGCAGAAGCTCGGCGATCTCCGAGTAGCGGTCCGCGGCGGTGGCGTACTCCTTGGATTTGGGGTCGGCCTCACTCATGACGTGTGTGAGCTGTTCGTACTCGATCTCGAGCGCGAGCAGTTCGTCGAAGACGGAGAGGCACTCGTCGAAAACGCTGCGGCCGGAGAGCGCGAGGCCATCCTGCGGCAGGTAGCCGAGCGTCATGCCGCGGGTATGCGTGCGCCCGCCGTAGTCCAGGCCTTCAAAGCCCGCGAGGACCTTGAGCAGCGTGGATTTGCCCGTGCCATTGCCGCCCACCAGCCCGGTGCGTTCGTTGGGCGTGATGAGCCAGTTGACGTCTTCGAAGAGGAGCTTGTGGCCAAAGCGCTTCCCAGCGCCGGAAAGTTGCAGCATCGCCCCTCTATTTTCGCAGAGCCGGCGCACAACCTCCCCGGCGTGGCGGTTGTTTCTATTCCCAGGCGCATACACTGCGTGCGGGAGCGGGCGTGATGAGCAACACCTACGGCGACGTGGCAGGTGAGACAAGAAGTCGGTCCCCGTGGTGGCGAAGGCGCCTGGTGCAGGGGTTGGCCTCGCTGCTGGCCGTCGTGTGCCTCGCGCTGGTGCTCGGGGCGGAGTACGTGTTGCGCCATGCCGAGCCGATCCTGCGGAAGCGCATTGTCGAGACGTTGTCGGCTCGCTTTCATGCGCCGGTGGAGCTGGATGAGCTGGAGATCTCGCTGTTCAAAGGCATCGAGGTGGATGGCTCCGGGCTGCGGATCGGCTCGAGCGTTGCGGGCGCAAATGGCGCGTCCGTGGGACCTTTGCCCCCGTTACTGAGCGTGGCGCACTTTGCGTTTCGCACGTCGTTTGCTGGGCTCCTGCGGCAGCCCACCCACGTGGACGTGGTGCGCGTGGACGGGATCGAGCTGCAAGTTCCACCCGCGGGGGAGCGGGCGAGACTCTTCGCGATGGACGAGACCGCTGATGCGAAGGATCCAGGCAGGAAGACGAAGATCGCCATCGTGGTGCAGCAGCTGGAGTGCCGCGATGTGACGGTCTTTCTGGAGCCGGGTAGGCCGGAGGGCGGCAAGCCGCCGCTGGAGTTCGACATTGCCACGCTGAGCCTGCGCGGTATCGGCGCGGGCGGGGCGATGCCGTTTGAGGCGCGGTTCACCAATCCGAAGCCGGTGGGCGCCATTGAGGTGGTGGGGCACTTCGGGCCGTGGGGTGGAGCCCCGGTGGGAGATCGCGCGACTCCCGACGCGGGGCAGACGCCGATCGATGGGCAATACAGCTTCGACGGCGCGGATCTGAGCACGATCCGCGGCATTGGGGGCACGTTGTCGTCCACGGGGCACTTCGCCGGGGTGCTGGACCGGATCGCAATCGACGGGCACACCGAGACGCCCAATTTTTCGCTGGATATCAGCAACCGGCCCATGCCGCTGCATACGGAGTTTCATGCCGTCGTGGATGGCACCTCGGGCGATACGTATCTCGAGCCGGTGCATGCGCGGCTGGCGGGTTCGGAGTTCACGACGGCCGGGAAGATCGTGAAGGTAAAGGGGGAGGGCCACGACATCCAGCTGGAGGTGGACATCCCGCATGGCCGCATGCAGGACTTTCTGCGGCTCGCGGTGAAGACCGATCCGCCACTGCTGAATGGCGTGTTGACGATGCGTGCCAGGCTGCATATTCCACCGGGCCGGGAGCGTGTCGCCGAGAAGATGTCGATGGCCGGCGCCTTCAGCGTAGCGGGGGTGCGGTTCAACAACGCACGTTGGCAAAGCCGCATCGACGGGCTGAGCGCGCGGGCGCAGGGCAGGCCGGGAGACGTGGGGCAGGTGTCTCGCGATGCGGAAGTGCCCTCGCAGCTGGCGGCGAACTTCGCGATGGCGCACGGCGTGATGTCGATGACGGACCTGCGCTACACGGTTCCCGGGGCGGCCGTGCTGTTGAATGGCGTGTACTCGAATGATGGCAGGCTGTTTGAATTCAAAGGCCATGTGCGGACGGCGGCGACGGCTTCGCAGATGGTGGGCGGATGGAAGGGGCTGCTGCTTTCGCCGTTCGATCACTACCTGCAGCGGAACGGCGCCGGGCTGGAGCTGCCGGTCGAGATCAGTGGGACGCAGGGCGACGTGCACTTAGGGCTGGTGACGGGTGGGGCTACCCCGGAGACGCCTTCACAGTTGCTGGCGGACGTGCGGGGCAAGGCGAAGGCGAAGGTGGAGATGAACACGGCGCGGAACTATGCGGCCGAGGCCGCGGCGCAGGATGCCCTGGCGGCCAGGGCGCCGACGCTGGAAGCAGCCGAGCGCGCCCATGCGGCAGCCGTGCGGTTGCGGGCCGAGGCGCAGCGGGAGGCTCTGGCGGCAGGGAAGGGGCCCGGCGGCGCAAGTCATTGAGGCGGCGCGCGTCGTTACGACCGCGCCACGGAAGCCGCCTTGATGACGCAGTAGCCGCTTTCCCCCGGGGAGACGCGAGGCGTGCGCGGCTGATACCGTTGAGGCAGATGCCAGCGCGCAGTCAAGGCGAGCTCTTTCCCCCAGCACCGGAACCAGCCGCGCAGCCGCGGCGCGGATCGGAGCTGGCCCCGGTGTGGCTGCAACGGATGAGCCTGGCGGTGCTGGTGATCTTCTGCTTCTACATCGGCTGCCTGGTGACGGTGCTGCCGTGGTCGCCACGCTACTGGGAGGCGAACAGCTGGATCCTGAGCCATCCGGCGGCGGCGAAGTGGCTGCTGCGCGGCTGGGTGCGCGGGATCTTCAGCGGTGTGGGGCTGCTGGATCTGTGGATCGGCGTAAGTGAGCTGTTGCACTACCGGGATCTGCGGCGGTAAGTCACGGACGTGCCATGCGCGCACGGTATGCTGCATCGATGGCATTTCCGGAGACCAGCAAGGCTGAACGACCAGCTGAGCCACAAGATGATGGCCAGATCAACGGCAACGTAAACGGCTCGAGAATCGGAATGATGCCCGAGGCCTTGCCGGCTGCGCCGCTGGCGTACAACAACCCGGATTTTGTGAACTCGCCGGACGGCCGTTTGCTGCGCATCCTGGCCGAGTACAACGAGCCCATGGCACGGTTTCGGCGGGAGCGCATCCAGGACACGGTGGTGTTCTTTGGCTCGGCGCGGTTTCGGGCCCTGGATGAGGCGTCTCAGCAGCTGGAAGTGCTGGCCAATACGGGGTCTCAGGAGGCCGCGCCCGCGGAGGAGCAGCCCGCCCGCGGCGCGGAGCTCGCCGACAGTGACACCAGCGACCTGAAGCGCAAGCGGGCCGAGGCTGCCGTGGAGATGGCGCAGTACTACGAGGATGCCCGCACGCTGGCACGCAACCTGGCCACGTGGGCGAAGAAGCTGCCCGGGCGCCGGCACCGCTTTGTGGTGACCTCAGGCGGTGGGCCGGGCATCATGGAGGCCGCCAATCGCGGCGCCTGGGAGGCCGGGGCGAAGACGATCGGGCTGAACATCGTGCTGCCGTTTGAGCAGGTGCCGAACCGTTATATCTCTCCGGAGCTGAACTTCAACTTTCACTACTTCTTCATGCGCAAGTACTGGTTTGCGTACCTGGCGAAGGCACTGATCGTGTTCCCGGGTGGCTTCGGCACGCTGGACGAGATGTTTGAGCTGCTGACGCTGGACCAGACGGGCAAGCTCGCGAAGAAGATCACGGTGGTCTTGTATGGGTCGGCCTACTGGAAGAGCGTGATCAACATGGATCTGCTGGCGGATAAGGGCGCGATCGCGCCAAAGGACAAGGAGCTGTTCCAGTTTGCGGACACGCCCGAGGAAGCCTTCCGTCTGCTGACCGAGGGGCTACGGAGAAATCATCTCAGCGAGAAGTTCGAGACCGATGGAGCGGTGGAGTCGATCCCTGCCGAGCCGGCAGCCAGTGCGCAGGAACAGCTGGGGCCGGACATCGCGAAGACCCGGCCGTAAGCCTGTTCGAACGGGGCAAGTGGAGCTACTGGCGGTGCCCGGAGATATTCTGCCCGCCCTGGTGCAGGATCAGTGTTGTGTAGACACCCTTTGCATCGGGGACGAACTCCATCTCGGCGTCGACCACCTTGGAGAAGAACGTGGGATGGCCGCCGGGCGCCCCCTCATAGAAGATCGGCGTGGCCGGCTGGCCTGTTCCTTGCAGGGTGAGGCCGTTGCCGGCGACGGCAACGGTGAGTGAGAAGGCGGGAACGATGCTGTAGACGCCCGGGAACTTCGCCAGGTCACTCTGCGGAAGGGGCGCCTCGACGCGCTCGGTTGCGAGGACGACCTTTTTGCCCAGAACGACGTCCAGCAGTTTGGCCGCCATCTCGTCAGGTGCAGCGCCGTTGACGTTGCTGAGGGCAACGACGGCGATGCGGCGCTCGGGGACATACAGCAGGTAGGTGTTGAAGCCTTCGATGCCCCCGCCATGCTCGACCGTCTGCACGCCGTCGTGGTTGTGGACCTCGACACCGAGGCCATAGTCGCCTTTGCCGGGCGTGGTCATGGCTTTCAGCGATGCCGCGTTCAGGACCGTCCCACCGAACAGGCCGTGTTCCCAGCGCAGCAGATCGCCGGTGGTGGAGTAGAGCGAGCCGGCGGCCCAGGGGATCGTCATCGACTCTGAGCGCGCGTGGACGAGGCCGGCAGGCGACGGCGCATAGCCCTGGGCGCGTTTGGGAAGGATGCGTTCGTCGGTGTCGAGGCCGGAGTCCTTCATGCCGAGCGGTCCGAAGATGCGGCTTTGCAGTTGCTCGCCGTAGGTCTGGCCGCCCACCTTTTCGATCACCATGCCCAGCACCTCGAAGTTCGAGTTGCTGTACGAGAACTTCGAGCCGGGCTCGAATTCGAGCGGCTTGTCCTTGAAGAAGGCGAGCTCTTCGTCGGGGGAATGGGGGTTCATCCGCCAGGTGCCGAAGTCCTTGTCATTCGTGAAGTTCGGGATGCCGGAGGTGTGTCCCAGCAACTCGGCGAGAGTGATCTTTTCCCAGGTCTTTGGCGTGTTGGGGAGGTACTTGCCCACGGGGTCGGCGATGTTGAGTTTGCCATCCTGTTGCAGCAGAAGAACAAGCGTCGCCGTGAACTGCTTGGTCAGGGAACCGAGGCGGAACTTCGTGTCCGGCGTGTTCGGGATGTTCCACTCCAGGTCTGCCTGGCCATAGCCCTTGTCCAGCAGCACCCGGTCGCCCTCGACGACGAGCACCGCGCCCATGAAGGAGTTCTTCGGGGTGTAGGAGGTGACGATGGCCTCGAGGCGGGCCCGGCGAGCGGGGTCGTCCGGGCGTTGCGCGACGGTCATCGTAGAAGCCAACAGGCACAGACAAACGTTGCGAACGATCCGCATCTTCAACGCGACACACTCCCGGCGTAACGATACGGGGCTAGCATAGCGGGATGCACGTGCTTCGCTGCAGCAAAATTGCTGGCTTTCAACCTTGTACCCGGCGGGCGGTTGAAACACCTGGGCGACGGTAGGGAGCGACAACGCCTTGGCAAAGCTGAGGGTAGGGAATTCCCCCTTGCGACCGGGCTACTTCGGCGTGACAAAAAGCGTTCACATTCCCCTGGAGCGCGTGGCGGTGCGGTTGGAGTAGACTCGCTGGCGTGCGCGCGCCGTGCCCTTGTCCGGGACGATTTGCGATGCCTGCTCCACTGTTGTTTTTGCCTGTCTGCCGTTTTCTCTCTTGCCCAAAGCTTTACGACCGTCATCGTGCCCGCGCGGACGGAGACGCACCGGCAGAACCGTAGCTCCGAGGTTCGCCCACACCTGTCGTCGCCGGTCGTGACCTTACCAGAGTTTTTCATGAGGCCCCTATGAAGTTTTCACGTCCCCTCCTCACCCAGAGATACGTTTCCCTGGCATCTGCCGTGTTCTTCTCCGCAGCGCTGCACGCGCATGCGCAAACCGATGTGCTGACGTGGCATAACGATGCCGCACGTACAGGGCAAAACAATGCTGAGGCGATCCTTACGCCGGCCAATGTGAACTCGACGAACTTCGGCCTGCTCGCCAAGGTGACGGTGGACGGCAAGGTGGATGCGCAGCCGCTGTATGTGTCCGATCTCGCGGTGGCGGGCAAGGCGGGCAAGCACAACGTCCTGTTTATCGCGACCGAGCACGACAGCGTGTATGCCGTCGATGCAGACTCCGGTGTTGTGTACTGGCAGAAGAGCCTGCTGGGCACGGGCGAGACGACCTCTGACGCGCGCAACTGCGACCAGGTCACCCCGGAGATCGGCATTACGGCAACGCCTGCGATCGACCGCAATGCGGGGCCGGACGGCACGATCTACGTGGTCGCCATGAGCAAGGATGCCTCGGGCAACTACTACCACCGGATCCATGCGCTGGACCTCGCTACCGCGGCGGAGGAGTTCAACGGGCCGACCACGGTGCACGCGACCTACCCGGGAACGGGCGATGGCAGCTCGAACGGCGTAATCACCTTTGCCCCGGGGCAATACAAGGACCGACCCGGCCTGTTGATCCAGAACGGGACGCTGTACACCAGCTGGGGATCGCACTGCGACATCCGGCCCTATGGTGGATGGGTGATGGCGTACAACGAGACGACGCTGGCGCAGACCGCCGTCATCGACTTTGTTCCGCACGGCAACGATGGCGCGCCCTGGAACGCCGGCGCGGGACCAGCCGCCGACCCCAACGGCAACGTGTATATCTCGCTGGGCAACGGAACGTTCGATACCACCTTGAACCTGCAGGGCTTTCCGACGCAGGGCGACTATGGCAACGCGCTGGTGAAGCTTGCGCTGAACGGCAACACGCTGTCGCCGGTCGACTACTGGACGATGTACAACTCCACCTCTGAATCGAGCGGGGATACGGACCTCGGCTCGGGTGGGTTGATGCTGCTGCCGGATGCGGTGGATGTGACCGGCAAGACGCGGCAGCTCGCCGTGGCCGCCGGCAAGGACCACAACCTGTACGTGGTTGATCGCAACAACATGGGCCACTACGACGCGAACAACGATGGCACGATCTATCAGCAGCTCACCGGCGGCCTGCCGGGTGGTGCTTGGTCGAGCCCGGCCTACTTCAACTCGCACGTGTACTACGGTTCGGTGGGACAGAACCTGCGGTCGTTCAGCATGAGCGCGGCGCAGCTGTTGCCCTCGCCAATCCAGACGACGTCGACCACCTTCGGCTATCCAGGCACCACGCCGAGTGTGTCAGGCTACGGCACGACCAACGGTATCGTGTGGGCAACGGAAAACACGACTCCGGCTGTGCTGCACGCCTATGACGCAAACAACCTGAGCACGGAGTTCTATAACAGCAACCAGGCCGCCAGTGGACGTGATCAGTTCGGCGCAGGCAACAAGTTCATTGCGCCCACGGTGGTGAACGGCAAGGTGTATGTGGGCACGCAGAACAGCGTGGGCATCTTCGGATTCCTGCGCAAGACGGCAGCCCCGTTAGCCGATGGCGACTACACGATCAGCAACAACTACAGCGGTCTGGTCATGGATGATCCGGGCGGCACAACGGCGAGCGGAACGGCGCTGTACCAGTGGAACGCGAATGGCGGACGGAACCAGCAGTGGTTCTTCTCCTATAACGGCAACGGGTACTACACGATCCAGAACGTGATGAGCAAGCAGTTTCTGGCGGCAGCAAGCAGCGTGGCCGCCCTGACCAACAACCCGGAGC
>CAXTFS010000133.1:0-8471 GCA_964243395.1 uncultured Acidobacteriaceae bacterium
GTGTTCCACCATGCGCTTCTCGTTCTTGCCGTAGGAGAACTCAATGATCGGCTTGGGGATGCCGTTCGTGTCCAATTCGTCCGACAGCGACAGGTGATTGGCTTCTGTCGGTAAGGTCTCACCGTTGATCCCGATACCGGCGACATAGTTGTAGTCGGCGATCGCCCGCGTGAGTTCCGTCCCAAAGATTCCGCGACTGCGCGCCATCCCGGTCGCCCAGGTCACGGGCACGACCCCGAGACTTTGCACAAGGTAACCGCCCGCGAAATCAGCGTCTTTCGGGCGTAGCGTGTCCTCGGAGATCACCGTGGCCGGAAAGCCTTTATTCATCCGCACCGGCTCATCGAAGGTACCCCACACCTGTGTTGCAACGTGGCCCATGTAGTTCTTTCCAACCTGGCCGCTCGCATTCGCCAGGCCGGCGTACAGCAGCAGGCGCGGGGTTTCGATGGCCCCGGCGCAAAGGAAAACCGCCTTCGTGCGTTGGCGTCGAACCACGACCTGGTTCGTCGCGGACGTTTCGCGATAGATGACTGCGGTCAGTCGTCCAGCCCCGTCCTGTTCAAAGCCGGTGACAAAGCAGCCAGGACGAATCTCGGCCCCGGAACGCACCGCCCACGGCAGGTAGGTCACATCCATGGACGCCTTGGCTCCGTTGCGGCAACCCTGATGGCAGAACCCGCGATTCACACAGGCTTTGCGCCCACCGTACTCCGGCCGGCTGAAGTCCTCGCTGAGTGCCGCGATTGGGGCCTCCGCGGCCCGCAGCCCCAGGGCCGCAAATCCCTTAAGCATCAACTGCCCAGGACCGTTGACCGGCACGGGCCCCAGCGGGTAACGCCGCGTCGGATCCCAAGGGTAAGGACTGGGTCCGCTTACGCCCAGAAACGACTCGACCTCTTCGTAGTACGGCAGCAGATCCTCATAGCCTAGCGGCCAGTCGATACCCTCACCCGAGTCGGTCTTGATCTTGATATCGCGCGGATCGGCCCTGGGGGTAAAGGCGCCCCAATGCAGGGTCGATCCACCCACACCGGTGCCGGAGGTGTTGCCGCCATGAGCCTCAGGCGTATCGCCACCGGAGAGGCGCTCACCGAGCCAGTAGATCTGGCTCGCCGCCACCTCATCCGTGGCGAACTGCTCGGCGGGTGACTCGAACCACGCACCGGCCTCGAGAGCCACGACGCGCAATCCAGCGACCGCCAGCTTGGCTAGTATCGGCGCGCCGCCCGCGCCTGTTCCAATCACCACGGCATCCACGACCTCATCTTCGTCGTAGTGCCGCATCGCCGGCCGCAGCCGCCCTAATTCATTCTTGCCAAGCTCTGATTGCCTGTAGCCGAAACCCTTGCTGTTCAACGCTCAAAGTCCTGTGTCTGCCCGATCTGGATCTGCGTGAAGCCGAGGTCATCGGCAAAACCGGTGTAGCCGATGCGCTCCATCATGCGCGGATCGGCGACATAGAAGCGCGTGAATGCCGCAAGCAGGTCCTGGCACCACTGCTGCAGCTCCGCTGCGCTGAACGCATCCGCCCCGTCCCCGATGTGGAGTGTCCCCAGCAGGCCACGGCCGAGGCCACCGTCCAGCGCCTGCTGCAAGAGCGCATCCTGCTGCTCCGGGAACAATGCAACGAACGACACCCCGTGGGCGCGCTTCGCCGCCAGATCAAACGACAGCAGCCCGCAGTGCGCGGCTTCGACATCGGGAGGCAAGGTGGCGAAACGCCAGCCATCGCCCTCACCGGAGGCAAGTTGAGCATCCAGCCGCGCCGCCAGATCAAAGCCAGCATGCGGCAGAATGCGCTCGGCTAACGCGCGTAGCACGCGCAACTCCGCTGCCGTGAAGATCACCGGTGTGTAGTCCCAGCCTGTGGCAGAACTCTGACGCG
The DNA here is from genome assembly GCA_964243395.1 of uncultured Acidobacteriaceae bacterium. Lineage (GTDB taxonomy): Bacteria > Acidobacteriota > Terriglobia > Terriglobales > Acidobacteriaceae > Granulicella. Next base: position 1,889 of record CAXTFS010000133.1, read on the forward strand.
CTTCCATCACATCGCGTGTGTGCGATGAAACGTGCGCAGAGCTCAAAAGACCACGGAACACCGCGCCCAATGTTGTCTGCTCCGCCGTGAGCGGCAGGTCCAGATTGGCCAGGAACTGCGTAAGCTGCTCAATCAACACACCGGGCCGCTCCAGCGGTGCGAGATGTCCTGCGCCTTCCAACGAGATCAACTCGGCCTTTTCTAGATGAGGCAGCGTGTGTTTCTTCTGCGCGACAGGTCCGAGCGCCTTGTCCTCGGTGCCCGCAAATACTATGGCGGGCAGCGACAGGACGCCGACGCGCTCGCTCCAATCCTCCCTGCTGCCGTGCTCCATCCACATGCGAAAGGCGGTACGGTTCATCCTGAGCACACCATCGATGGCGCGCTCTCGCACCTGCTCAGGCAGCGCCAGATCCCCGGTGTTGTCATCAACGAAACCGCCTGCACGCTTACGGTCATCGGTTAACTTGCCTGTACTCTCACCGAGGGCGGCGAGGCTGCTCGACCGCTTGTCCTCGCTCATCGGCTCCGGCCCAGGCGGCGACGGCGACACCAGCACGAGGCCGCGGAGACCCCGAAGCTCCGGCTCTCCGTCCAGCGCTCGCCGCGCGATCACCGCAGCCAGCTTTCCGCCCATCGAGTGACCCGCAAGCACCCAGGATGAACGGGCATCCGCCGCGTCGTTTGCGCGCTCTGCGGCGATCGTTTCGACCACAGCCTGTGCCATCGCAGCGACGTTGAACCCGCCCGTATTCGCAGAGGCGCCAAAGCCGGGCAGGTCGACCGCAAGACAACGCACCCCTCGTGCGGAAAGACCGTCACTGATCTCGGTCCAGGTCTCGGTGCTTCCACCCAGCCAGTGCAACATCACGAGCAGGGGTCCCCGCTCGCCCTTCCTTCGTACAGACAACATGAGCACATAGACGCGCTCAGCTCGGGGTCCCGCTACGACCGCGTCACACTTTGTTGCACCACACCAAATCGAGGCCGCAGGCGAGTCAATGCCCCATCGATCGAGGCCGTGCAAAGCGATTGGGGCTTGCGCGGGCGAGCGGCAGGGAATGTTTTGTAGCGGCTCTCCCAAGACGGCATCCACTTCGTATGGATACCTCGAACGCTGCTGATCCTCTCGTCACCCAGCTCCTAGCGCTACTGGACGGCGGGAACGCCCACGCAACCCTGGCACGGGCGGTCGCCGACTTTCCGGAGGCGCTCCGCAGCGCCGTTCCGGCTCATCTTCCCTACTCCGCCTGGCAGTTGCTTGAGCATCTTCGTCTAGCCCAGCGCGACATGCTCGACTTCTCGGCACCGCCCGCGGGTGGCTACCAGCACCATGCGTGGCCAAAGGATTATTGGCCCGCATCCAGCGCACCACCGACGCCCGAGAGTTGGAATCAGACGCTCGAGGCAATGGACGCGGATGCAAAGAGGTTCAAGGCTTTGCTGACTCAGCCAGGGGCGGATCTCTACAAGCCGTTCGCCTGGGGGGAAGGTCAAAACCTGCTACGCGAGGCGCTTCTGCTTGCCGATCACAACAGCTATCACATTGGCGAGCTTGTGCTCCTGCGCCGCCTGCTCGGCGTTTGGAAGTCCTGAGCCCTTCGCGGTCTGGTGCTCCTGCGCGGGATCAGGCATCCGGGATCGGGCATCCAAGGTCAGGTATGTATGCAGCAAGCTACCAGTGCGCCGGATGCTTTGAGTGGGTCGAAACCACTGTCGATGAGTCCGGTGGCTCGCGCCAGCAATATGTCGAGGACTGTCAGATCTGCTGCAAGCCGAACGTGCTCACGATTCGTTGGGACTCGGCTGCGCAGGAGTTCACGATGAGCGCGGAACTCGAGAGCTAGGGCACGTCAGTGTGCTCCGCAGGAGCCGCGTATCACCAACTCCACCGGAAGAGTGATGCGCTTCACACGTTGCTCCCCATCCGCCGAAGCGAGTCGAGAAAGCAGCAGCGTGGCCCCGACCCGGCCCATCTCCGTCGCGGGCTGCCTCACCACGGTGACTCCTGGTCGCAGCAGATCCGCCGTCTCGAAGTCATCGAAGCCGATGATGGCAATGCTCTCCGGAATCGAGATCCTCATCTCGGAGAGTGCGTGCAGCGCACGTCGTGTTGTCAGGTTGTTGCTGCAAAACAGGGCGGTGGGCGCATGCAAGCCGCTCAGCAGAGAACGCAGGCTCTTGAGCATCTCCGCCTGCGTGGTGTTGCCATACTGCGCTTCCTCCTGCAGCCCGGCCTCGCTCATCGCCTGGCGATACCCCTCGTGCCGCGCGTGGATGGTGAAGATCGTCGGTGCCAGGCCAAGGTAGGCAATCCGCCGGTGTCCGTGTTCGATCAGGTGTTGCACGGCGGTTCGTGCACCGCTCTGGTTTTCCACCACCACGTTGTCGATGAGATGCCCGTCAAGGGGGCGGTCCAGCGTCACGATAGGTGTGTCGGTGAACTCGGCCTCCGTTAGTCGCGTCGCCGTTCCTGCCGAGGGGATAATCACCAGGCCTTCCACGTGCCGTCGCAGCATCAGTGAGGCTTCGTTGTACTCCGTCTGCGGGTCCTCGTAAGACATCGCAATGTTGACGGAGTAGTCCTGCTCCTTCGCCACAGAGCTCACCGCCTGCGCACACACGGCAAAAAACGGATCATGCAGGTTCGGCACAATAATGCCAAGCTGACGTGAACGCTGTTCCCGCAACGACCGCGCGATCTCATTGGGCCGGTAGTTGAGTTGCTCGATAGCCTTGAAGACCCGCTGGCGCGTCTCTTCGGTCACATGCTGGCGACCGTTGATGACGCGCGACACCGTCATCGTGCCGACGCCTGCCAACTCGGCGACGTCGCGCATCCTGGCTGGTCGGTTCAGCGCCAAGTGATCTCCTCGCCCGCACGTCAAACAAGCCTACACAAACGTTTATCTTGGTTGTGTTCCACTCATCATCTGACACTTGGCCACTTCGAGCAACGCCCCGCTTTCCGTGAAGATCAGCGGATCAAACTCGTACTCAGAGTCGCGGTACTTGAGCTGGCCGATTGAAGTCTTCGCACACCGATCATCGGGCAATCAGCTCTGCTCACACCCTGCACGGATCGCGACACACGCGGGAGCGAGGAAGTTGCTTGACATGGTCGTGTGTGTCTCCTTATCGTTTTCTCCGACAGCTTTGATATCGATATCAGCATACGTACTCCGATCGAATCGGCACAAGGAAATTTGCGAAAACAACCTACATACTCGCCCCCCGAAGATGCTTGCGTCACCGGTGAGGTACGGGAGGCTTCCGGAATGCGAGTGCCGCGCATGCGCTGGTTCGTCATTGTCCTTGTTGCCCTGCTTGCAGCCGCGGCGCGCGCCAGCACGCTCGCAACCGTCCCCGACGAGATCGCGTCATCGCACTTTGTCGTCACGATCAACGGACAAGCGACGCCTGTGATGCATGCCGCGGTCAACCTGTACTTCCTAAACTTTGCCGCAAGCAGGAAGATGACGATCTCCGTTACCGCCGACACGGACGATTTCTGGGCGAAAGGCGTAGAAGTACAGCCCTGGCGTTTGGGCATAAGGCCCCAACGCAACGGACGTACGATTACCTTCCGGCTCGATGGGGCTGCGAAGATCTCGATCTCCCGACCCGGCGACTACCTTGGCAATGCCGAGATGCTGTACCTGTTCGCCAATGCGCCCGAGGCACATCCCCCGTTGGCGTCTGGTACCGGGTTGCGCTACTTCGGTCCGGGGGTCCACCACGACAACATCGACGCCAACACGGGCGACAACATCTATCTCGCGCCCGGAGCCGTCGTATTCGGCGCCCTCAACGTGTGGGGCGTGCAGCACGTCAAGGTGTTTGGCCGCGGGGTGATCGTCTACGACGGCCCACAGAACCCGGCCGACGATGACGGCTGGATGCACAAGCGAAACTGGCACTGCATCGTCATGGATCATGCAGAGGACATCACCATTGAAGGCATCACCTGCATTGTGCGCAGCCGCACGTGGCAGATCCAGATGAAGGACTCGCGCGGCATCCTCTTCGACAATGTCAAGGTGATCGGCGCCAACACCGGCAACGCCAATGCCGACGGTATGGACTGGCTGGGCGGCGGCGACACGATCGTGCGCAACAGCTTCTTCCGCGCCGCTGACGACGTCTTCGCGATGCAGAGCAGCTGGGAGGGTTATGGTCCCGTGGCCTTCGCGGTGCAGGGCAACCCTGTCACAAACATCACCGTAGAAGACAGCGTGCTGTCGACAAGCATCTCCAACATCGTTCGCGCAGGCTGGCCGCAGAAGAACTTCGAAGGTGGCCACTTCCTTATGCGCAACTCGGACGTGCTGCACATGGGCCTGGGTGGTTGTGGCATCCCGTTTGCGCTGATGGAAATCTGGGCCGATCCAGCGGGTCGCGGGCAGAGCCGGGACTTTGCCTTCGAGAACATCCGCCTGGAGGACTGGTACTCACTCGTTCAGCTTCAGGAGCCAGTGGAGGGCATCCGGGACGTGCGCTTTACGGATGTGATGGGGCTTGAATTGCCCTCGCTTGTGCCTTCCCTGCTCAAGGGTCGCGTTGACGAGGTCTCGCTCGACAACACCGTCCTCGCAGAAGACCTGGCCACCAAGGATACTGACGTGCCCCTGACAACACAGGCGGGCGCCCCCGAGCCGAAGTTTTCCGCAGGTGGACCGGGGGTGCACATCACCGCCGATGCAGGCTGGTACCGCCCCGGGCAGCGCGTCCACCTCGGAGCTAATCCGGCGGCCGAAGCGACCGAGGGTACGCAGTACGACTGGACCTTTGGTGATGGCACACACGCCCGGGGACGCAAGGTAAGCCACAAGTATCGGGACATTGCAGGCACCGTATCCGATGGCTCCGGCCGCTTTCGCGTTCTTCTGCACGCCTCCACACCGGCCGGGCGAAACACGTGGGTGTCTTATCCCGTCGTTGTACACGAGGGCTTGCAGCCGGCCGCCGTGCTGCCGAAGGGCGAGCCCGGCGTCACCTACCGGTACGGTGAGCAGGCCGACGCCACGGCCTCGCAAACAGCGGGACAAAACACAGCGGCTGCCGCATCAGGGATTGCCGCCGGCTTTGATCTAAGCGCCGTTCCTCATCGCCCGGCAAACTACAGCCTCTCGTTTGAAGGCGATCTCGACGTACCAGCCGATGGCGGCTACACCTTCGTGGTGATTGGGAATGACGCGGCCCGGCTCGACATCGACGGGGTGCAGGCGACCGCATCACGGGAACCCTTCGCGCAGGTTTGCGGTCTCGCCGGCAACGCAGCCCGCGCCGTGACCGCCACGTCGGCGCTCGCCATGGGCCATCACCACATCAGGGTCACCGAGACCCACGGCGAAGGCCAGGATGATTTTCGCGTGCTGTGGCAAGGCCCTGATTTCAGCCTCCGCCCGATCCCTGCAACGCGCCTTTCGCACGGACAATCACCGACAGGTACGACAACCGTCGTCAGCAGCGCACCGTAAATCCCGACTTTCATCAGCCGCTTCGCTCTCTGATTGAAGATCACAACGTAACAGGAGCACACCGCATGCGCCGCAATCGATCTTTGCTTCTTCTGTTACTGCTCGCAGTCGCGCCCCTTGCGGTCGCAGATCTTCGGGCGCAGTCACGCAGCAGTGGCCCGGTAGTCGTCTTCCAGCAGGAGGGCTTCCCGACCATTGCCAGCGAACCCATCGCGAAGGGGACGTTGAACTCCGCGCTCGGTTCCTCCGTTGTGTTCGCAACGATCGGCGACCTGCGCTCCGGCCAGTTACTCCACGACGCCTCGCTGCTGGTACTACCGTACGGCTCGGCTGTGCCCGCAGCGGCGTGGCCAGGGATTCAGCAGTACCTGCATCGTGGCGGCAACCTGCTCGTGCTGGGTGGCCAGGCGCTGCGTGTCCCTGTGCTCGGTGAAGCGGCAGGCGCGTACACCCAGGCGGCGCCGCAGGACAGCTACAGCCGCGAGATCGATCTTCGCCACAGCTACGCCGTGCCTCTCGGGTCCAGCCCCACACACTTCGCCTGGCGCGAAGGCTACCGCTTTCTGCCCACCCTGACCGTTGCGGCCAGTGAGATTTTCGCGGAAGAAGGCCGCCTGAATGGTCTGGGGTATCTGGATGAGGCGGATGGAACCCACGTCGCCGCACCGGTGATCGTGGCCGATCATTCAGAAGGCAGCAGCATGCCGGGATCACGGATCGTGGCGCTTCCCTTCCACCCCAAACCGGGTTACTGGGAGAGCGTCGACGGCGTGCGCTTGATCCGAGCCAGTGCCGACTACGCGCGAGCCGGGGCGAGCGCTCTCACGGTCGAGACGCAGTACGCGGCGATCCGGCCCGGTGAACTACCCGAGATCACCATTCATCTGCGCGGTGCCTCGCGATCGGTGGCCGGGTCCGCCTCCGTACCCGACGCAGGCCACGTACGTGTCGAGCTTCGCAGCTTGCAAGCTGGCGACCCTCAAGCTGGCAATCATGATAGTGTGCTGAGCACCTCCACACTGCCGCTGCATGGCAATGATGCGACCGTGCTGCCCTTCCACCAGGCTCTGCCGAAAGGCATCTACACGGTGCGCGCGGTGTGG
>CAXTFS010000134.1:0-4319 GCA_964243395.1 uncultured Acidobacteriaceae bacterium
GTAAAGCGGCGCTGTTTACGGGATCCAGGTACCCGAGGTCGGGATGCCTGGCGAAGCAGTCGGCCGTGGGTTGAAGTCGGCCGGCACCGGGTTCGGCATGCCGTGGTCGGTGGGCTCGATGTTGAACACCTGGCAGCCGTTGTTGTTGTATTGCGGGAACGTGTTGACCTGAGTGGAGTTCATGGTGGCGTAGCTCGCGGGGAGCGGCGCTTCCAGACCCATCAGGCGGTTGTTATCAAACGCCGTAAACATATTGCCGACGCCCGGAACACCAGCGTCCGCCGGTCCAAGGTAGGCCTGACCCAACGTGGCCAGCCCCTGCGCCTTTGCCTGCTTCTCATCGGGCAAATCAGCCAGCGGCTTCAGGCCATAAAGCAGATCGATGAACTTGATGATCGAGCTGTGTTCGGTGGCTTCATGGGAGATGCCATGCACCACGCCGTAGGGCGAGATGACGATCGTGGGAATACGTGGACCCTGATCGAGCGGATCGCCGTATGGATCGTAATTGCGGATGATCTCCGGTGCGTGATCGAATTCGCCATCGGTCTCGTCATAGGTGATGATGATGGCGCTCTGCGACCAGTACGGGCTCTGCGCGATCAGGTTCACCTCTTCCGCCACGAGCGCGTTCGAGATCTGCAGATCGGAGTAGCCCGGGTGATCGTCATCGCCGGCGAAGGTGCTCGCCAGCGCCGGGTTTGGGTCAACCGGCTTGAGTCCCTGCAGGTTGTTGTAGCCGCCGCGGAGGTAGAACACACCACCACCGGCAGGCAGATTGTTGCCCGTGATGTCGTAGTAGAAGTCCGTCAGGCCATGTAGATGCGGTGTGACCTGCGGGTTGTTGGACACATAGCCGAAGTACTGCGGACCGTTGTGGTGCGGGATGTAGTCGAGGTGCGAGGCAGCCGACGTCGCATCGTTTTCCTCATGGTCATAACCCTGCTGGTACCAGCCCCAGTTGGTGGGCGGCAGCTTTTCGCCGGCGATCTCGCGAATGTCCTTTTCCACGTCGGTGAGATCGGTCTGCGGCAAGGAATCCTGCGCCACAGTCGACTGAATCACACCGCCCATAAAGGAAAGCGGCAGCGACGCAAAGGTGAGATTGATCTGTGGGTTCGCCGCAGGTGGGTTTGCCGGCTGGTTGCTGCCGAAGTAATCGAGTTGCGATCCCCAGAATGGATCGCCGTCGCTCACAACCGGCACGCCGTTGCCGCCGATCGCGCCGAACGCCTTGGTGCTCTGCTCAGGGTGCTTCACCCACTGTGTCTCGCCTGACTGGCCCGCAACCATCGCGATCGCGTTCGGCGTGGAGGCCGAGAGTACCGTCTGATGGAAGTTGTCAAAGAGCGTGAAGCGATCGGCGTAGTTCCACATGACCGGCGCGGTGTTGCAATCGACGTGCGCCATCACCAGCTCACCCTTCTGCTTCTGGGTCAGCGTCGGTGTGCGGTTCGGCACGCCGTTGGTGATCGTGACTCCCTCTTCATCCAACGCGTATTTGTCATTGAGCGTGGTGCCGTTCTGCAGATCGATCTTGTAGATGTAGCCGGTGTGCGAGTGGTCGACCGAGTCGGTATCGGCCGGGTAGATCGGCACAGAGGTGCCCGCGGGTCCGGATGTACCCGCTGCTGCCGTCTTCACGCTCAGGGGGATGCTGAAGGGCGTGATGGTGCTGATGGAACCATCCGTGTTGACGATCTGCTGGTAGAAGCCAGGCGTCTGCGCGGGTGGTTGCGAGTACAGGCCGTTGGCGCCGGGGTAAGAGCCGAAGTAGAAATCGAACGAGCGGTTTTCCTGAAAGAGCACAAACACGTACTTGATGTTCTGCTTCAGCAGGGCCAGCTTCTGGGCCTTGGTGAGCTTCACTTCCCTGACGGGGCTGACCGTCACCGCGGCGACCGCTTTACTCGACTTGGGAGCGATGGTGACGACTTCGGGCGTGCTGGCGGTCTGCGCCGCTGCTGCCGCGGACGGGAGCAGGGCAGTGCAGGCTGCCAGCGCGAGATGGGTTCTGCGACGAGGTTGCTTCATGAACTTCGGCCTCCGAGGACGATGCCTCTTGTGCGGCAATGGGGATGTGAGGGGAACAGCGTGCGTGGCAACGCACCCCCTGATTCCAACCCAGGCAGTTCACAGAGGTGTGAACAGAACAACAAGTCGATGTGAACGCGCGCCGCTAGGAGCCTTCGCCAAGAAAAAAGCTCCTGCCGTATGGGGCAGGAGCTCCGATCGAATAGAAGGGCTTACGTTATTGCTGGTAGCGGATCTGATGCCACGCCCAGGCGCTGGTCAGGATGTCGTGCAGATCCGCATGCTGCGGCTTCCAGCCAAGCGTCGTCTTAGCGAGCTCTGAGCTTGCCACCAGCCGTGCGGGATCGCCCGGCCGACGGGGCTTGGTTTCAGCCGGGATCGGCTTGCCGGTCACCTCGCGTGCAGCCTCGATGACCTGCTTCACGGAAAATCCCTCACCGTTGCCGAGATTCATGATGAGCTTGTCGTTCGTCTCGAGGGCATGCAGGGCGAGCATGTGCGCATCGGCCAGATCGGCGACATGGATGTAGTCGCGAATGCAGGTGCCATCGGGCGTTGGGTAATCATCGCCAAAGATGAGGATCTTCTCGCGGCGTCCCAGCGCCACGTCGAGGATCAACGGAATAATGTGCGTCTCGGGCTCATGCGCTTCGCCGCGGCCGGGCAGTGCGCCGGCGACGTTGAAGTAGCGTAGGGACGCATAGTGCAGCCCATGGATGCGGTTCAGCCACGTCAGCATGTTTTCGACCAGCAGCTTCGACTCGCCGTACGCATTGGTCGGCTCCAGCTTCGCGGTCTCCGGGATGGGCACGGCTTCGGGTTCGCCATAGACCGCCGCGGTGGACGAAAACACCAGCTTGTTGACCCCCGTCGCGAGCATGGATTCGAGCAGCGCCAGCGTGCCGGCGGTGTTGTTCTGGAAGTAGATCTCCGGCTTCTGCATGGACTCGCCGGCTTCGATCAGCGCGGCAAAGTGCAGCACGCCTTCAGCACCCGTATCGCGCAGCACGCTCTCCACCTGCACCCGATCGGCGATGTCGATCTCGACGAAGCGCGCGCCGGCGGGAACGGCCTCACGACGGCTGTGCACCAGGCTGTCGATGATCGTGACCTCGTGCCCCTTTTGCATCAGCAGCGTGGCTACGGTGCCGCCGATGTAGCCTGCGCCTCCGGTTACGACCAGTTTCATGCGTGCGAATCCTTTCCTGCCTGTGCGACGGCGGCCCGCAGCGTTTCTGCGGCAGACTCCGGCGTGATGTCGCGCTGCGGTGAGCCCAGCAGCTCAAAGCCAACCATAAATTTGCGCACCGTCGCCGACCGTAACAGCGGCGGATAGAAGTGCGCGTGCAGGCACCACTCCGGGTGCTCCTCATGATCATAGGGCGCGCCATGGAAACCCATCGAGTACGGAAATGGCGTGCTGAAAACCTGGTTGTAGCCGCTCGTCAACGTGCTCAGAATGGCGGCGAGACCATCGCGCTGCGCCTCGGTCTGCGCTTCCATGGTTGCGACGGGTGTGCGCGGGATCAGCATGACCTCAAACGGCCACACCGCCCAGAACGGCACCAGAGCCACCCACTCGGCGTTCTCCGCGACGATACGTTCTTTCTGTTCAAGTTCGATGGCAAGGTACGCGGGCAGCAGCGACTTGCCATGCTCGGCGAGATACGCCTTTTGCGCGGCGAGTTCCAATGCGGGCTCATCGGAGAGGTGTTCCGTGGCCCAGATCTGGCAGTGCGGATGCGGGTTGCTGGCACCCATCATGGCGCCGCGATTCTCAAAGATCTGCACATAGGCGATCTCCGGCCGCGCGCCCAGCTCGGTCGTCTGGGCGGCCCACTCGTCAACCACGCGGCGGATGGACGCGACCGGCATGGTCGCCAGCGTCAGGTCATGGCGCGGATCGAAGCACAGCACACGGCACACGCCGCGCTCGGTCTCGGCGCGCAGCAGACTTGCCCCGTCGACATCGACCTGCGCCGAAGGTACATCCAGCTTCAACGCCGCGAAGTCATTTTCAAAGACAAACGTGCTGTCGTACTTGGGGGTGTGCACCCCACCCGCGCGCACGTTGCCGGGGCACAGGTAGCAGGTGGGGTCGTACTGCAGCTCCGCGGGTGCGGCGGGGGTCTCGGTCTGGCCCTGCCAGGGGCGCTGCGTGCGGTTGGGCGACACCAGCACCCAGGCGCCGACCAGCGGGTTCCAGCGGCGGTGCGGTGTTTCGCGGAAGACGGTGTCGATGGCGTTGTCGCTCATGCGGTTTCTTTCCCCGGAGCCCCGGCTCC
>CAXTFS010000134.1:4419-8458 GCA_964243395.1 uncultured Acidobacteriaceae bacterium
ACGTTCCCTGGAGCCCCGGCTCCGCCTTTGTCCTTTGGCGGATTGCGCCGCAAAGCTCCATCGACAGGCTCGCACACATAGGTTTCCATGCGGATGTCGAAGCGCTCCGCATAGGCGGCGGTGAGCTCGGCGGTGAAGCTCTCGACGGCTTCGCCGCGCACGAGGTTCACCGTGCAGCCGCCAAAACCACCGCCCGTCATGCGCCCGCCGTAGCATCCGGGCAGACGGGAAGCCGTGTCCACCATGAAGTCGATCTCCGCGACCGAGCAGGCGAAGTCATCGCGCTGACTGGCGTGCGCCTGCAGCATGAGCTCGCCTGCGGTGTGCGCATCGCCGGCCATGAGGGCCTCTTTCATTGCGCGAACCCGGCCGTTCTCGGTAATGATGTGCCGGCAGCGCTTGTAGCTTTCGGGCGAGATGCTTGCGCGCACGCTTTCGAGGTCCTCCATCGTGGCCTGACCCAAGTCGCGCTGCTGTGGGTGCGCCTTCAGGATGGCCGTTTGCCCGGCCTCCACCTGTTGGCGGCGCGACCCGTACTCTCCCCCGGCGATCGAGTGCTTCACCATTGAGTTGCATACCACCACGGACACCCCAGCCATGGAGCCGATGTTCATGGGCACGGCCTCATGATGCAGCGAAAAGGTATCGAGCAGCAGCGCGTGGCCTTCCTCGGCCATGACGATGACGCTCTGGTCCATGATCCCGGAAGGCGAGCCGACATAGCCGTTCTCGGCACGACGGCAGAGCTGCGCGATGTCTTCGGGCGCGAGCGAGATGTCGAGGTAATCCAGTAGCGCAAAGGCGGTCGAGACCTCGATCGAGGCCGACGAACTGAGACCGCTGCCCAGCGGCACATCGCCGGTAAAGCTCATCGAAAATGGCTGCGGCGCGTGCCCCAGCTTCTGGAACTCGCGCAGAACGCCGACGGGGTAGTCGCTCCAGTCATGCGTGCCCGGCCCGCGGTCGTCGACCGCCGTCGAGCGTTCGGTGGGGAACTGGTCGCTGGTGAAATGGTAGGTCCCATCCGTAGCTGGCGTGAGCGTGGCCCGGGTGAAGAAGGGAACCGCCATCGGCAACACCAAACCCCCGGTGTAGTCGGTGTGTTCGCCGATCAGGTTGACTCGCGCGGGGGCCAAATAGCTCCGCGATGACTGGTCCATGGTGCGCGCCCTCTCCGGAATCTTACCTGTGACGGAACACGGTAAGCGTTTTCCCTGCAAGGATATGCCACGCTGAGGACGCAGGAGCGCCCCGCCTACGGTGCCGTCCCCTCGGCCGGGTGATCGTAGAGGCTCACGTTGTCCTTGCTGATCAGCGCGCTGCCGGTGTCGATAAACACGGGATACGGCGACTCGGCATCGGCGGTGTAGTCCGACTTGAACGCCCGCACGGGGCGGTGGTGCGCGATGTCCAGCTCTTTCAGCCCGATGTAGCCCATCGTGAACGGCTTCTGCGAGACCGTGGAATCGATGGTGCCATCGGCGATCAGCTTCAGGGTGGCCGGATCGACGTCCATGGCGATCAGTACGCGATCGGTGAGGTTATTGCGCTTCAGCACCTCGGCGATCGCTTTGCCCGCCTCAGACTCCAGGCAGACAAAGGCATCGATCTTGTCCGCACCGGTCCGATGAACATATTGTTCGGTCTGGTCGAAGGCATGGCCGGAGTCGCCACCGGTCGCCACCACATCGACGATCTTGATCCCGGGGCTCGCAGCCAGGACGTCCTTGTAGCCCTTGAGGCGGTCCTCCAGGTTGGGTTGGCCGGGGATGGTGTACACCACCACGTTGCCCTTGCCCTTCAGCCGCTCTACCAGGCGCTGTCCGCCCACATGCCCGGCCTCCAGGTTGTTGGTGCCGATGAAGTACAGCCGCTCACTGAGCGGTACGTCCGAGTCCACGGTGATCACGGGAATGCCGGAGCCGATCGCGGACTGAATGCCCGGATGCAGCGCGCTGGCGGCCGCCGCCGAGACCAGGATGCCGGCTGGCCTGGCGGCAACAGCGTCGGAGAAGGCATCGATCTCCGCGGCAGGATCGTAGGTGTCCGGCCCCATCACCCGCGCTGTTACCCCGTACTCGGCGGCTGCCTGGTTGAAGCCGTCCTGCACGGCTTTCCAGTAGGGCAGCTTCAGGTTCGTCCCGACCAGGATGTAGGTGTCTTTTTTTGAGCGGTACTGGCAGCCGGTCAGCGCGAGGCTGGTGAAAGCCAGCGAGGCAACAACGAGGGTCCTTCCGAGTGGGCGCATGGGGCTCTCCGCGACAAAAAGATTTGTGCTCGGGAGCGCGAACATTTGGAAGCCGAGACATGTCCCGGACTCGAGGCGCCGCGAATTGTACGCCCGCGCCGAACAAGTACGCGAGATGTTTCGGACTGTGCTCAGGAGAGCGCAAGATGGCAGCCGCCGCCGGCCCTCACATCCATTGCCGCCAGCCGTCGCCCTCTGCCAGCGCCTTCAGGCTGGCGAACCGCCGTTTGACCAGCCGGCGAATGTACGGCGTCATCAACCAGCGCGCGGCCAACCGGCCGGGAGCGCCGAAGGGCAGGCGGAACTGGACAGCATCCTCCAGCACGGTTTGCGGCGAGCCGTCCGGTGCGGTGCTCTCGCGTAACCAGTGATCGTGCTGAAAGAACGCAAAGCGCCCGCGCTCCTGCTGATCCTGAAACCACGCGACTGGTTGGCCCACGGCGTCCGCGTGCAACTCGGGTGCGAGCGTCGGCTCGGCAGCAGCCGGGTGAGGCGGCCGGAAACCGGTAATCAGCGTGTGGTGCTCTGTGGGCAGACCGAACTTCCAGCCCTTCCAGACCACCCGGGTACCCTCCTGCACGAACCCCTGGGTGGTGCCGCCGACAAGGTTCATGCCGAGTACCGTTTTCACCAGCTCCACCCGCGTGGAAAGCGCCCAGAGGCGATTGAGCGGAGCATGCACCGTTGCGGTGTCGCGAATGGGCGCTTCGGCTGAGCCGGGCGTCACGCGGCGCTCTCGACGAGCAGACGCTGCTGTAGCAGCGTGACCAGTGCTTCCTCTTCCTTGCGCAGGGCGTTTGCGTGCTGCTCGATCTCGGTGTCCAGTTGCGCCTTCACCTCTTTGATCTCTTCCTTGATCTCCGCCACCTGCGCCTTGGCGGCCTCACTCATGTGGCCGCTGAGGTACGCCTCCAGCACCGCCGGGTGCACATAGCACTTGCGGCAGACCGAGGGCGTATTCCCCAGCCGCGCCGCCACCTCGGTGATGGCCTGGACGACGTTCTTCTTCGCCTGCGTCGCCGTGGTAAACGGCCCGATCTGACGCAGCATCTCGCCCGCGAGCACACTGCCCGCCCAGGTGCGGAAGTCCTTGGCCGTGAAGTGCTCGCCCGTGATCTCGCGAAGGTACTCGTTCACGTCGTGGGAATCGATGTGGTGGTGGTTCCCGTCGTGGTCCAGAAACTGGAACAGCTCGTAGCCGGGGATCTCTTCACACTGCTTGATGATGCGCGCCAGTCGCTTGTCGCTCAGACCGATCGCATGATGCACGCCACTCTTTCCCTTGAAGTCGAAGGTGATCCTGGAGCCATGGATTTCCACGTGCTTGTTGCGCATAGTCGTCAGCCCGTACGATCCGTTTTCGCGCGCGTACTCCGTGTTGCCTACGCGGATGTGCGTCTCCTCCATCAGCTTGATGATGGTGGCGAGCACCTTTTTGCGTGGAAGCCCCGGCAGCTTGAGGTCGTGGTCGACCTGCTCGCGGATCTTGGGAAGCGCCTGCGCGAAGAGCGCCATCCGTTCGTACTTGGTCTCATCGCGCACCTCACGCCAGCGCGGATGGTACCGGCTCTGCTTTCTGCCGCGCGCGTCGCGGCCCGTACATTGGAGGTGCCCGTTGGGATGCTTAGTGATCCATACATCGATCCACGCGGGTGGAATCACCAGCGACTTGATGCGCGCCAGGGTCTCCTTGTCGCGGACAGGGTGCCCCTCCGGGTCGGTGAAGCGGAACCCGTCGCCTGTCTTCAGCCGACGCAGTCCGGGTTGCCGGTCGGAGACATAGCGCAACCC